>ONXX01000238.1 GCA_900321955.1 uncultured Bacillota bacterium
AACGATTTGACGCCCACCAGAAACGCTATGAAGCTTTCATGAGTGAGCGGGCAAAGGAATGGAGGAAGGATGATTTAGCTGCTTTGGAAAAGATCCGACAGCTGAATGAGGATGAGACTTCCTTCCTTTATCACAAGATCGATTTTTCTAAGGGTATCGGGGCAAGTGGCCATTCCTATGGCGGCGCACTGGCTTATCATCATTGCCTGTTTGATGAGGCGATTACTTGCGGGGTCAATATCGACGGCGGTCTGTTCGGCGATTTCGGAACGACTGTTAATCACAAACCGTTCTTACAGATTGACAACAAGTCCAATCTCAACGTCGTTTCCAGGGCGAAGCTCTATCACGACAAGCCGGTCCATTTCATGATCTTTAAGGACATCGAACATAACGGCTTCTGTGATCTCAAACTGGTTTCTCGAAGCAAGGCGAGTGTCGGAACTTGTGATCCTGAAAAGTGTCTGGATACGCTCAACGAAGTTCATGTTGCTTTCTTTGACCGCTATCTGAAAAATAAGGATGTCGACAATAAAACGCCGTTGGAATTTGACCAGGAAATGATCGAGACTTACGAGATCTACTAAACTGATATTCCATATAATCTGTCATTGAAGGCTGCACTGTGTTGCCTGAGACGGGAGATGATGCCGGAATCTTGGGTGCAATGGAACTAGGAAGATTGAAACTGCAGTAATATTTCTTTTGCTTGGTTTGACAGAAAAGAAAGAAATTTTATGTGTTGTTTGACATGTGAAAAATTTTCATGAAAATTATGAAAATGATATTGACTTTTGGTACAAAGGCTTACTCTTAAGGAAAAAGGGGGCCTTTTTTTAGATAAAATTTTATAGTGAAGGAGTTTGTGTTAAGGGATGAATCTGATCGAAAAACTGATTACATCATCAACAATATTGACAGTGTTTATCGGATGTCTTTACAGGATCTGGCGAAGGCATCTTATGTTTCGAAACCGAGTGTCATCCGTTTATATCGCAAAGTCGGCTACAGTAATTATCGTGAGTTTTCGATTGCCTTACAATTGGAGAGGATCCGTTCCGGTTCCACCACCAATTTCGAAACCAATCAGGCCTTCATGGAATCCGGATCACTTTACGAGTCTGTCGAAAAGCTGGGTGTGCTTTCCAAGCAGATCGTCGATAACTGTATCAATTCGATCGAAAAGTCGACACTGGAAAATATCGTTCATGCCTTGGATCAGGCTGAAACGATCTTCCTTTATCCGGTAGGCGATGTGGATGGCGAACTGGTGATCTTTACCAAGCAAATAGAAAAGATCGGGAAGAACGTCGTTAGTGTTAAGGGGAAAAAGAATCTCAAAATAAATAAAGGGGATGCGGTTTTGATTCTTGCCGATGTGCAGGATATCCATGAGGATGAGACGCTCTCTTTCATTGAATCATCCGATGCGGTGAAGATTCTGGTGACGACGATGGATGATCCGGAACACAAGGTTGCCTTCGATCATTGCTTCTACACCTATCCCAATGGTTCCGATCTGGTCAGAATCAATCCGCTGGTTTCGCAAATGTCCTTACTTTTGGGCCTTAATATCATCTCCTCCTGCATGCTGAAGATGAAAAGCGATGAGGAAAAATAGGGGCAGTTAATCGTCTTATTATGCATGTTTCAGGCTTTCACAGATGTGAGGGCCTTTTTCTTTGTTTTAGGCTTCCATGAGGCTGAAAATGGCTTATAATGAATGAGAAATAAAGGAAGGGAGACGAAATGGAAAGTCAAGAAAGTCCTCGAAGTAGATTATTTAGCTTAAACCAGGAATCTGACTTTTCAGGAGCGAATCTTTCCCGTTGAAAACGCAAGTTCCCGGTTTCTTAAAGAGAAAGAAGGAACGATATGAATTTAGAACTCAACCAGGACAATAATATCAAAGAGATCATCGATCTGATCCGAAACAGTACAGACGATGATGCTTTAAGGCTGGCTTTGGAAGACTACCACGACAAAGACCTCGCGGAAGCCTTGGAAGAATTATCAGCCGAAGAAAGAAAGAAACTCTATCGCATCATCGGACCGGAGAGGACCGGTGAAGTTTTCTCGTTTGTCAAAGACGATGTCGATACCTATATCAATGAAATCAGTATCAACGAAGCAGCCAAGATCGTCGAAGAGATGGATACCGATGATGCGGTCGACTTACTGGAACAGGTCGATGATACCATCGAAGAAAAACTCCTGGAGAAGATGGATGA
>ONXX01000237.1 GCA_900321955.1 uncultured Bacillota bacterium
CTTTCCTATCGGAAAGAAGTCTATGCTTTAGAGAAACGCAACGTATCTCAGTATGAGTGCATGCGCCTTGTAACTCAGATGCGTCATGATCCTGATTACGCATGGCTGTCATCCTGCGACAGTATGTCACTCCAGGAAGCAGTGAAGGATCTGAATAAGGCTTTCAAGAATTTCTTTGAGAAGAGAGGCGGCTATCCGAAGTTTCATAAGAAGTCATCTGTCCAGACTTATCGCACGCGCAATCAAAACGGCGGCATCCGTATTGAGGAAAACCGTATCGTGCTCCCGAAACTGGGTGCTGTCAAGGCAAAGATATCCCGCTGTTTGAAAGGACGCATACTTAGCGCCACGGTGTCACGCACTGCGACGGGCAAATACTTCGTTTCTCTGTGCTGTGAAGAAGAATTGATCCCTAAGCCTAATGCCAAAGGCATGATCGGTATCGATCTGGGCATCAAAGAGCTCTATGTCGATAGTAACAACTGCCATGAGCCGAATCACAAATACCTTTCGAAATATGAGCGAAAGCTTCACCGCGAGCAGCACTCGCTGTCACGCATGATCGAGGTGAATATCGCAGGCTATACGAAGGACCGCAAGCCCATATGGAAAAGGCCTCTTTCAGAATGTTCGAACTTGCAGAAGCAAAAGCAAAAGATCGCACGCATACACGAGAAGATCTATAACTGCCGCAGCGATCATCTTCATAAAGTATCTTCCAAGCTGGTGAACGAAAACCAAGTCATCGCTTTGGAGACGCTCAATGTGAAAGGAATGGTGCGAAATCATCATCTCGCCAAAGCCATATCCGATGCATCGTGGTCATCCTTTGTCACGATGCTCGAGTACAAGGCCTTTGAACATGGCTGTGAGATTCTTAGGGTGCCGACTCTCTTTCCGTCGAGTCAGACATGTTCTTGTTGTGGATATAAGAATCCGTACGTGAAGAACCTGTCTGTGCGCTCATGGGTCTGTCCGGAGTGTGGATCGGTTCATGACCGCGACGAGAATGCTGCGAAGAACATTCTCGCCAAGGCGCTTGTTATGCAGACTGCTTAAGCAGCAATACATCTTTGGTACCGCGGGGCACGCGGAAACTCTCGTTTCGATATACGAGTACGCTTGCGGAGATCGTGTAAGTCGGTAAGTCTTCGGACGAATCGCGGTGATCAGCGAAGCAAGAATCCCATGGCTTTAGCCGTGCGGAGTGTCAATGTCCTTCGTTCATGACTCTTTCGATATCGGCAACTTCCTTAATGATCTCCTTGGACAGGTTTTCACAGCCCGTACCGGTTGTCAAATCATCCGTTACTAGAAATAAAGGCTGATTGATGAAATAGAAGAGGAATACGACAGTGTATATTGCGCGAAAATGTATTCCTCTTTTAAATTTCCCTTTTTTGTATAAAATAGAGTCATATGGAAAAAGACAGGTCTTCGAAAATCGGTCAGAGTTTTACCCTGGGCACCTTATTGTTGTTTGCCTTGCCGGGTCTTTTGACCAACCTTTCCACCCGTCTTTTTGAGACTTTGGATGATGCGCTATTTGTCTCGCGCTTCGTCGGCCAGAATGCCTTAGCCGGCATCAAAATTCTGATGCCGATTGATGGCTTCATCTTTGCCTTAAGCCACATCTTCGGCCTGGGTGCTTCGACCTATGCGGCAACGGAGATGGGACGAGGCAATAAGGCCGGCGCCTCCAAGATCTTTACCCGCATGATCTTACTGGCTTTGATCATCGGTTCCGGCATTGCCGCGGTGATGATCCTCTTTGACGATCAGATCCTGACCTTCTTAGGCGCGGAACAGGACATCATTCAATATACGGAAGTCTATGTGGCGATCACCTTCTTGGCTTTGCCTTTCCGTTTGGCGTCAATGAGCTTTGGCTCTTTCTATTCCGCTGCCGGCAAGCCTTCGATGGGTTTAATCAACAGTATCATTTCCGGTATCGTCAATGTCATTACCGACTACATCACCATCGTCGTCATGGGCATGGGTGTGGCCGGTGCCGGCATTGCCACGAGTTTAGGCCACATCGTGACGTTTTTTGTCGGCGTCTTCTTCTATCTTCGTTCCAAATCCGATATCGTCTTTGTCAAGCCGGAGGGGGAATTCTATAAGACCCTGGTCGAATCGACCCGTTATTCGATTGCCCAGGTCACCAATTCGATGACCATGTCTTTGACGATGCTGATCGTCAATAAGACGATTCTCTATTATCTTGGCTCCGATGGCATAGCCGCCAGAGCCATCGTCAATGATCTGCGTCAGATCTTAAATGCGGCCTTTATCGGTTATGCGACGACGGTCGGTCCGATCATTGCCTTCAACTATGGGGCAAGACGTCCGAAGATGTTGAAGCGGATCTTGACCTACAACCTGCAGGTCTGGTTTTTTGGCTGTACGGGAATGATGATCTTAGGCCAGATGGCAAAGCGGCCTTTGATTTCCCTGTTTATGAATCCGGAGACCTACACCCAGTCCTTCTATGATCTGACCTATTATGGCTTAACGGTGGAACTGTTTGCGCCGATCTTTACGGCCGGCTGCATCATCATCAACCGCATGTTTGTGGCACTGAGTGCACAGAAGACAGCGACGATCTTATCGATTC
>ONXX01000239.1 GCA_900321955.1 uncultured Bacillota bacterium
TCATGATCTTCTTGATGGTCGTCAGCTTCGTATTAGGCATCCTTCGCCTGGTACGGTAATTTAAAAAACATAATAAGCATTATCCGGTCCTGTTGCATACAGGACCGGAACTGATAAATAGGAGGAGAATTTATTATGCGAATCAGTAATATCGGCCTGATGGTCAAAGATCTGGAAGGCGCCAGAAAGTTCTTTGAGGATTTCTTCGGCATGGTTGTTCATGCGGAATATTCCGAAGACAACGGCTACAAGTCCTACATCATGAAGACAGATGAGAATCCAAAACTGGAGCTCATGAGCAAGCCGGAAACCATCGATGCCAAGAAAGACAAGAACAATGCAGGCTACATCCACATCTGCATCAAGGTCGATTCCAAAGAGAAATTTGAAGAGATCTTAGCGAAGGTCAAGGCAGCCAACTATGAAATCCTTTACGAACCGGCAACGGTCGGAGGCACCGAATTCAGAGCGATCTGCTTTGAAGACAATATCATCGAAGTCTGTTACTAGACGATGGATAAAAAAGTATGTCTGGTGACCGGCGCTTCCGGCGATATCGGAAAAGCGGTCTGTGAAAAGTTTTTAAACGAAGACTACTTTGTGGTGATGATCGCTTCGGGCTTACACAAACTGGAACAGACGATCGAGGATAAGGGATTTGATAAGAATAGCGTCATGGCGCTGGCGATCGATGTTTCAAGTGAAGAAGCGGTCAAAGAAGGAATCAAGGAAGTTGAGAAACGGTGCGGACGCATTGACACTCTGGTCAATACGGCAGGTATCTGTGGCGAATACAATCTGACCGCAGATACGGAGTATGACAATTTCAAACGGATCTATGAAGTCAACGTCTTTGGCACCTTCCTGATGATCAAGCATTCCATTCCATTGATGCTAGAAACCGGCAATGCCAGCATCGTCAATTTCGGTTCGGTGTCCGGCATGATGGGTTATTCCTACGAGGTTGGCTATGGCTCTTCCAAGTGGGCGATCATCGGCATGACTAAAAACGTCGCCAACGAGTATGGCGGCAAGGGGATCCGCTGCAATTCCGTCTCACCTGGTTGGGTACAGTCCAAGATGATGGACAAGACGGTCGACAATTATCGAAAGTTAGGAATCGAAGACCCGGAAGCCTGGATGTCCTACGGTTCGATTCGAAGAGGTGCCAAACCCAGCGAAGTCGCCGATGCGGTCTATTTCTTGAGCAGTGATGAAGCGAGCTTCATCAACGGTGCCAATCTGACCGTGGATGGCGGTATGACAATCATCTAAGACAATTTCATATAGAAAGATTAGAGGAGAATACAGACATGAAAAAATTTTTTGACGGCAAGAAGAAAGTAATCGAGCAGATCATCGATTACGCTTTGGAAGATGCCAAGCTTTTGATTGATCTGGGCGTTGATGCCATCATGGTAGAAAACTTCAACGACTGGCCGCAGTACGCTGATGAGATTCCGTTTGAATCCTATTCCCTGATGACGGCAATCGTCTCCAAGATCAGAGACATCTGCCCGATTCCGATGGGTGTCAACATCGAAATGAATGCCTGGAAACAGGAATGGATCATGGCTTGGGCAACCAATGCCGACTTCATCCGTATCGAAGCCTTCGTCGACAACAGAGGCGGTTCCTTCGGTTATATCCCGGCATGTTCCACGCCGATCTCCAAGGTCATGAAAGACTATCCGGCAGATATCGAACTCTTCACTGACGTTCATACGCAGGAGACCTATGGCAATCCAAACGTTCCGATCAATGAACTGGCGCATAACGCCATGAACCATGATTCGCACGCCATCATCATCACCGAAAACGATCAGAACAAGAGAATCACGGTTGAAGATGTCAAATCCATGAGAGATGAAATCGGTGACTTCCCGATCATCGTCGGTTCCGGCGTCAAACCTGAAAACGTCCTGTCTTACTTTGAATACGCTGATGGCGTCATCGTTGGCAGAGGCTTCAAGACGGGCGATCGCATTGATCCGGCCAAGGTTAAGGAATTCATG
>ONXX01000236.1 GCA_900321955.1 uncultured Bacillota bacterium
GTCTCCAACACGACAGAGGCCGGTATCGTCTTCCATGATACTGACACTTTTGAGGACAAGTTCCATGTGACTTTCCCGGCGAAGCTGACCCAGTTCTTATATGAGCGTTACAGCTACTTCAAGGGCGACCCAAATAAGGGACTCATCATGTTGCCGGTGGAATTGATCAATGACAACGGCATCGTCTTGAAGAAGTATGTCAATGACTACATTGACTTATGGAAACTTGAAGAAGGCTTCAAGACCTGGGTCAACAACGCCTGTGTCTTTACTTCCACACTGGTCGACCGCATCGTTCCGGGCTTCCCGCGTGATGAAAAGGATGAGATCTGTGCGCAATTAGGTTACAACGATGATCTTCTCGATACGGCAGAGCCGTTCGCTTTGTGGGTCATTGAATCACCAAAGGACATTTCCGAAGAACTTCCATTGGATAAAGCTTTGGAAGGCAAGGTCAATATGGATATCATCTTCACCGATAACCAGAAACCTTACAAGCAGAGAAAGGTCCGCATCCTCAACGGTGCCCACACTTCCTTTGTCTTGGCTTCTTATCTGATGGGTCATGACACGGTCAAGGAATCCATGGATGATGAATTAGTCAGAAACTTCATGAATGAAACCATTCAGGAAGAAATCATTCCGACCTTGACTTTACCGAAAGAAGAACTGGAAGCTTTTGCGGCAGCGGTTGTCGACCGTTTCAACAACCCGTTCATTAAGCACGCTTTGCTTTCCATCTCTTTGAACTCTGTTTCCAAGTGGAGAGCCAGATGTATGCCTTCCTTGTTAGGCTATGTCGACAAGTTTGGCAAACTGCCTAAGAATCTGAGTTTCTCGATCGCTGCTTTGATCGCCTTCTATAAGGGAAGTGAGATCGTTGACGGCGCTTTGATGGGTGATCGCAATGGCGAAGCCTACAAGATCATGGATGATCCGGAAGTCCTGGCGTTCTTCAAGGAGAATTCAGGTTTAGGTTCCAGGGAATTAGTTGAAAAGTATCTCGCGAATGAAGAGTTCCATGGCCAGGATCTGACCAAGGTTGCCGGCTTAGTTGACGAAGTTGCCAAGGATCTGGAGAACATCCGTACACTGGGTGCCCGCAAGGCAATGGAGAGCTTATAATGAAACAATATATCCGGATCAATGATCAGGATAATGTCGCGGTTGCGCTGGTTCCTTTAAAGAAAGGTTTTACCTTAAATGATGGAACGGTGTTAGTCGAAGACATTGATTTAGGTCATAAGATCGCTTTATGTGATATTAAAAAGGGCGATCCGATCATCAAATACGATACGCTGATCGGTTATGCGACTGCCGATATCGCAAGAGGCGAGCACGTCCATACCCACAACATCAAGACATCTCTTGGTGCCAATGAAGACTACACCTATGAGCCGGTTGATTACAACGATGTCAAGGGCGAAGAGGGAACTTTTGAGGGTTATCTCAGAAAAGACGGCAAGGCCGGTGTTCGTAACGAGATTTGGATCATTCCGACGGTCGGCTGCGTCAATTCCATCGTCAAGAAGATGGAAGCGCTGGCACGTCATCGCTTTCAATCATCCGTACGGCTGCAGCCAGATGGGAGATGACCAGGAAAATACCAGGCAGATCCTCGCCGATCTGATCAAGCACCCGAATGCCGGCGGCGTCTTAGTCGTTGGCTTAGGATGTGAAAACTCCAACATTGAAGAAGTCAAGAAACACCTTGGCGACTACGATGAAGAAAAAGTACGTTTCATGATCTGCCAGGAACATGAAGACGAAGTCGAATACGGCATGTCCCTCATTAAAGAACTGGCTGACTACGTCAAGGGCTTCAAGCGTGAGACATTATCTACGGATAAGCTGGTCATCGGCTTGAAGTGCGGCGGTTCCGATGGTTTAAGCGGCATCTCCGCCAACCCGACGGTCGGACGCTTCTCCGATATTTTGATTGCCAAGGGCGGTACCACCATCCTGACGGAAGTTCCGGAAATGTTTGGTGCGGAACAAAGATTGATGAACCGTGCCATCAACGAAGAAGTCTTTGATAAGACGGTTTCTTTAATCAATAACTTCAAGGATTATTTCCGCAAGAACGATCAGACGATCTATGAAAACCCGTCACCGGGCAACAAGAAGGGCGGCATTTCCACTTTGGAAGACAAGTCCAATGGCTGTGTTCAGAAGTCCGGTAAGTCCAGAGTCATCGATGTTCTGGAATATGGCGAGATCGTCAACCAGAAGGGTTTGAATTTATTAAGTGCACCGGGCAATGACTCGGTGGCTTCCACCGCTCTGGCAGCTGCCGGTGCCCAGATCATCTTATTCACGACGGGACGCGGCACACCGTTTGCCTGTCCGGTTCCGACGATCAAGATTTCGTCCAATTCGACCTTGTACAACAAGAAGAAGAACTGGATCGATTTCAATGCCGGAGAA
>ONXX01000233.1 GCA_900321955.1 uncultured Bacillota bacterium
GAAAGAAGTATTAAAGGAAAACAAAGAAGGCAAGTATGCTGTCTTTTATGGCTATTACCATCTTGATACCTTTTCTAACGATTACATCTTTGAACCGGACCATATTGAATTTATTGAAGTCGATGACAGCTTGCACGATAATGAGCCGGAAAAGCGTGTCGAACTTCACATGCATACCAAACTTTCCGAAATGGATGGCGTCTCTTCGCCGACCGAAGTGGTCAAGGCAGCCTATTCGATGGGCCATCGAGCTGTTGCCATCACCGACCATCTTTGCCTGCAGGGCTTCCATGAAGCGCAGATGACCTATAAGGGCATCATGAAGTCGGCAGGAGAGAACAAACCCGATTTTAAAGTGTTATATGGCTGTGAGATGAACATGGTCTCACCGACCTTAAATATCGTTTACAATGCGACGGACGATTCGTTAAGTGACGTCGAATATGTGGTCTTTGACCTAGAAACCACAGGTCTTTCGACCCGCTATGACTACATCATTGAATTCGGTGCGGTCGTCATGCGAAGGGGTACGGTCGTTGAAGAAAAGGACTTCTTCATCAAACCGAAGATCGACCTTTCCTTAAACATCAAGAATCTGACGCACATCACGGAAGAAAATCTGAAGGATGCCCGTCCGTTTGAAGAATGCAAGGACGAGATCCTGGATTTCATTAAAGGCAGAGTTCTGGTTGCCCATAACGCTTCCTTTGACTTTGGCTTCTTGAATTCCGAATTTGAACGCATCGGCATGCCTAAACTGACCAATCCGGTCATCGATACCCTTGATCTTTCCCGTTCTTTATTAAAGAACAGAAGAGCCTACCGTTTAGGCAATATGTGCCGTGCCTACAACATTCCTTACGATGAGGATGTTGCCCACCGTGCCAACTACGATGCCGATGTCTTGGCACAGGTCTTCAATTTTATGTTGAAGGATCTGGCAAAGGGCGGTGTCAATACATTGAATGATCTTAAGAATTTCCAGGACGAGGAAGCCTTTGTCAAAAATAGAGCCTTCCATACGACCGTCCTTTGTAAGAACAAGGCCTTATTCAAACTGATCTCAATCTCCAACACCAAGACCCTGGCGGTTTTCGGCAAGGCCAACACCAAGGATACCAGTTCGGAATTTATAGCCGAACCGCGTATTTTCAAAGAGACGATTGAAGAATACAGAGAAAACCTGCTGATCGGTTCAGCGTGCCTCAACGGCGAAGTCTTTGAGATCGCTTCAACCCGTTCCAAAGAGGAACTGGCAAAGGCCATTTCCTTCTATGACTACATCGAAGTTCAGCCTTTGGAGAATTACCGTTTCTTATATGAAGATCGGCAGTTATTCGATAAAGAAAGATTAAAACAATATTTGAGAGACATCATCGATGAAGCTTTACGGCAAAACAAGATCGTCGTGGCGACAGGGGATGTCCACTATGTCAGAAAAGACGAAAAGATCTTAAGAGATGTCTACATCTCTGCCCAGGCGATCGGCGGTGCCCACCATCCGTTATACATCTTCGATAAGGAAAAACGGGCAAAGCAGATCACGCCGGATCAAAGGTTTTTGAACACCAGAGAGATGCTGGATGCCTTCAAGTGGCTTGGTGATGAAAAACTGGTCCACGATATGGTCATCACCAATACCAACAAGATCGCCGATCTGTGTGACAATATCAAACCGTTTACCGATGAACTCAAGCCGCCGAAGATCGATGATGCGATTGCGGTAGCGAGACGCTGCAACATCATCGAAGAACCGTTTACGGAAAGGCATGATGTCATTTCGGCAGACCAGTATTTACGTGAGTTTGTTTATTACAACGCCCATAAACTCTATGGTGATACGTTGGAAGACTTCATTGAAAAACGTATTGAGACCGAGCTCAACGCGATCATCGGCAACGGCTACGGCGTTATCTATTTTGTCTGTCATTTGATGGTCAAGCGTTCCAATGATGACGGCTACATTGTCGGATCCAGAGGTTCCGTCGGATCCTCTCTGGTTGCGACCTTGTCAGACATCACCGAAGTCAATCCATTGCCGCCGCACTACATCTGTCCGAAATGCCATAAGCTGATCTGGATGAAGGACGTCGCTTCCGGCTATGACTTGCCAGACAAGGACTGCCCGGATTGCGGCTCACGGATGAAGGGCGATGGCCAGAACATTCCGTTTGAAACCTTCTTGGGATTCAACGGCGACAAGATTCCGGATATCGACTTAAACTTCTCCGGTGACTATCAGCCAAAAGCCCATCTGTTTACCAGAGAGATCTTCGGTGCGGACAACGTCTTTAGAGCCGGCACCATTTCCACGGTCGCCGAAAAGACCGCCTTTGGTTATGTCTCCGGCTATTGCGAAGAAAAAGGCATTACCAATATGTCAAGAGCCCAACGGCAAAGACTGGCATCGGGCTGTGAGGGCGTCAAGCGTACCACCGGCCAGCATGCCGGCGGTATCGTGGTTTTGCCTGACGACATGGAAATCGAAGATGTCACGCCGATCCAATACCCGGCCAATGATAAAGACGCCGCCTGGCGTTCGACCCATTTCGAATATCACGACTTCTCGGACAACCTTTTGAAGTTTGATATCCTCGGCCACGTCGATCCGACGGCAATGCGCTTATTTGAAAATATCTCGGGCATCGATGTCAAAACGATCCCGATGAATGATGAAAAGGTCTTATCGCTGTTTTATTCGACTAAGGC
>ONXX01000231.1 GCA_900321955.1 uncultured Bacillota bacterium
CATAGTTGACGATCTTCTTTTCTTTGACTAATGCATCGAGTCTGCCTTTCTGGCTTTCCAACAGTTCATCGATCGTGACGATGCCGATGGCAGCCTCGGAAAGATCCTTGACTTCTTCTTCCTCTTCCGAAGCTTCTTCACTCTTTTCTTCTTTGTCTTTTTCTTCTTCTGCCGTTTCCTCTTCTTCCTTCTTTTCCATCTTTTCCAAGAGGGCATCCAGGGAATCGACGCTTAAGACATCGGTGATCAGAATGTCAGGTTCGACTTCGCTGTATTTTTCTAAAATCTCACTGCCTTCGCAAGTCGTGACTTCCAGGAATTTCTTGTCTTTTAAGGCGGAGACAAGATCATCGTACTTGGAAGAGATGAGGACCGTCTTGTCTTCAAAGGACGGCTCAAATTTTTCTTTGACGTCCTCGATGGCCTTGTCGGCAATCTTGCGGAATTTGCGGAAGTAAAGGAAGAGACCGGCGAATAATACCGCCAGGCCGCTGCCGCCTCCCACATAGAGCGGAGTCGGATCTTTTTTAGGAATGGCCTGTTCTAGGTGATCACCGCAGACGCTGCAGTCTTTTCCTTCTAGGCCTTCCGCAAAGAAGCCGGGTTCCTTGATCAGAGTCCACTCTTGCGGATACTTATGTCCAAGGGCCGGAATGTCTTCCTTGATGGTCTCGCCGCAGGTCTTGCAGACAGCTTCCTTGACACCCTTTTCGGTGCAGGTCGCTTCCTTGGTGACCTTAGGAGTTTCCAGGTCATGACCCAGGGCCTTATAGACCTCGATCGTTTCTTCCCCGCATCTTTTGCAGACGCCTTTCTTGTAGCCATCCTCCGTGCAGGTGGCTTCCTTTTCTTCGTACTCAATGTCATGACCTAAGGCAGCGATCTTCTTGGTGTATTTGTCATTGCATCGGGAACAGGTATAGGTGCGAACACCGTCTTCCGTGCAGGTCGCGGCTTTGGTGACTTTGCTTGAGTAGTTGTGACCTAAGGCTGCGACTTCCTGCGTATAGGAATCGCCGCAGACGCCGCATTCATAAGATACGAGGCCATTTGTTGTACAGGTAGCTTCCGAAATGATGCTCTCGCTGTAAGAATGACCCAATGGCGAACCATAGGAAATAACACCGGCGGAATCACAATACCCGCAAACATACTCATACTGTGCGGGTGATGTACAAGTTGCAGGAGAGGTCAAATCTCCAAAAGCAACATGGCCGCAGTTGGGGCAGGTGATCTCATCTGCTTCAATATGAAAAACATGCACGAAAGAATGATCGTGTTCACCTTCCTGATCTTGCGAATCAAAGATCGCATAAGAAAAACAGGTAAAGGTGAGGATCAGAATCAGAAATTTAAGCAGGAATTTTTTCATCTTTTTCTCCCGGTGTCAAAGGACACATGAAAACAAATACGGAAAAGATAAAAGAACGCTGTGATTGTCTTTTTTTCTCATAGGATTGTCGTTTTTGCTGTTACAAAAAGAGGTATTCTGCAACATCTAAAAAAGAAACCCGCTTTGTGCGGGCTGTAAGGGGTCAGCCTTCTTCAATGAAGGAGGCAACGTATTGGTAGGACTGTAAATGCGGGGTATGGGGATCTTCCCAGTAGATGGAATCGTTGATCTCAAAATCGATGTAGGAATCATAATCATATTTTTGAAGTGTTTCGATGTATTCCTTTAAAGGCAGGTCACCGGTTCCGCAGACTTCGTGATGGGAGTCGGAGAAGTGGATGAGCTGGATCATTTCTTTGCCGAAGGTTTCAAAATACATATCCAGCGTTTCGTTAGCTACAGCCATGGCGGTGAGGTCAACGCAGATCTTTAAGGCTTTGGAATCAACGGCCTGAATGATCTGTTTCATCTGTTCGATGTTGTGGCAGATATTGCTTTCATAAGGCTGCAGCTGTTCCAGCAGCATCGTGATGCCCTTTGTTCGTGCAATCGCGCAGATCTTCTTTAAGGAGTCGATGCAATAATCGGTGCTTGTTTGAATCGGCAGATCTCTTAGGCCGGTACCGGTATTGATGAAGAGCTTGTCGATGCCTAAAACGATGGCATCATCCATACATTCCGAAAAGTAATCGATCGTGCGTTTTCTGGTGCAGGGATCGGGATCGGCAATGGCATAAGGGTAGTTGAGAGTTTCCGGTGTGTAGACGACAAAGTTTAAGCCGCGTTGCGCTACCTTTCTCTGCAGGGTTTCCAGAAATTCGATGCGCTCCTTATCGTTTCGATCATAGCGGTAGTAATGAGGGGTACCACCCCAGAGATCGATGTTTCTGATGCCGAAGTGTAATCCAAGGAGTACTGCAGGTAAGAGACGGTCATGGCAGCGAAGTTTTTGAGTGTGATTTTTGACATAGTGCTTTCCTTTTTTCTATCGAGTGAATGAAATATAATGGTGTTAGAAAGAGTAATTTATGGCGAACAAGATAGCTCCGGGCATGGAAGCGATCGAGAAGATCGAGGACTTCATCATCGTCAATCGTCTCAAAGCGCACACGAAGATCCCCAATGAAAAGGATCTGTGTGATCTTTGGGGTGTCAGCCGCTCGACCCTGCGGCAGGCAGTCGATGTCTTGGTTGAAAACGGTGTCCTGTACCGCGTCAAGGACAAGGGCGTCTATGTGGCGGAGAAGCTCTATCAAAGAGATATGGCCGGTGTCGTGGCGATGGTCAAGGACCTGGTCGATCAGGGCAACAAGGTCGATAAACACATCATTTCGATGAAGGAGATCGAAGCTTCCAAGCATATCGCCAAGAAGTTGAGAGTCAAGCTTGGCACCAAGGTCTATGAGATCATCCGCTGCCGTCATGTCAATGACGTGCCTTGCAGCATCGAGACGACCTACATCAATGCGGAACGTTATCCGGGTTTCATCGATTACTATGGCGAAGAGACATCGATGGATGAGGTCTTCATGGAGAAGTACCATACCGATCAGGCGACCGGTGTCGAGGGAATCAATGTCACCTATGCGACCGAGGATGAAGCAGGGATCTTGCAGATTGATGTCGGAGCACCTCTGTTTTATGCCTCAGGCGTTTCCCTTTCGGAAAAAGGGGAAATGGTCATGTATTATAAACAACTGATCCGTTCGGATAAATTTGAATTTGTCTGTACGGTAGAAAGCTAGATCTATGGCAAACAATGACTACAAGATGCCGATTTATCTCCAGCTAAGGGAGATCATCCGCAACAAGATCGAAGACGGGGAGTATATGCCCGGTACGGCCATCCCTTCCGAGAACAGTCTGGCCCAGACCTTTGGGATCAACCGCATCACCATCCGAAACGCGGTAGATGCCTTGGTTCACGAGGGACTTTTAAGGCGTGTGCAGGGAAAGGGTGTTTTTGTGGTCGGCAAGAAGAGCGAGCTTTCCATTGAGGAGCACGGTGGTTTTGTAGGCGATTCCTTCACCAAGGATTCCCGTCTGACGATCAAGGAACTGCAGAAGACCACCAGAGAGGCAGGCAACTTATATGCCAACCTCTTTGATTTACCGAATGTGGAAGATGAGATCTACTACATTCGTCAGATGCATTACATCAATTCGGTGGAGACTTCGATTGAAGAATTCTTCATTCCGGTCGGCGTCATTCCTTCTTTGGAAAACATCAATTCTTCGGTCTTTACTTTCCGCGATATCCTCTCGTTTTACGGTATAAGACTTAAGAAAATGAATCAGGCCTTGCGGATCATCAAGGGTTCCGCCAAGACCCGGAAGATGCTGAATGTGCCGGAGGGCGTGGCGATCATGCATCTGGAGTGTGATTTCTACAACGAGGACAATGTCATCATTGCCCATTCCATCTCCAATATTCGAAGCGATATGCAATCCTTCACGGTATCCATGCACTAAGAGAAAACTGCTTACAGGAAGCAGTTTTTTAATCGCCTTGGATGATGACGTTAACTGTCCTTTGGGAAGGACCGTCGTATTCGCAGAACCAGATATCCTGGGCAGAACCTTTGACGAGTTTTCCCTTTCCAGACATTCCAGTGCTTCATTGACGGAAATACCGGTCGTGGTGTGTTTTGTCTCAACGGTCACCATGCCGTTTTTTATTTTGGATTTCTGAATAGCTTCTTCGACATCTTTGGTGATGATGAGATACTGGTTGTATTCATCGGTCATGTAGTGAAGAGGTATAATCTCGATCATCTTTCACCTCCTGCAGGATCGTAATGCATAAAGTCAATGGCGTTTCTGGATTTGATCAGTTCGATGGTCGAAGCACGGAAACCCAGTTCCTCGATGGCCTTGGACATGCGGATCATCTCAAAGCGCGGATCATTGGTGCCAAACATCACCTGATGACGCAAAGAACGATCGATCCAGGTCATCGGTACATCCTGCGTCAGCATCTGCGTGTAGAATTCTTTGGCGCTGTCAAAATACAAAGCTGACGTATCGGTGTAGACATTGGGATACTTCAGCATCAGCATTGCCGTCTCCTTGCACCAAGGCCAGCCAAAGTGGGCTAAGCAGAAGCGCAGATTCGGCCGCTCATTGGCCAGATCTTCAAAATCGATCGGCCGGCAGTTTTTGGTCGTGGTATGCGGCTCAAAGTAAAGACCGGCATGGAATAAGATCGGCCTGTCATACTTCTCGCACAGGTCATAGATCGGGTCCATCTTCTTATCACTTGGATGGAAGTGCTGGCGGGAAGGATGCAGCTTGAGGCCTTTCAGATGCAGGACCTCAAAAGCTTCTTCCAGTTTTTCCAGGCATTCTGGATCATTG
>ONXX01000230.1 GCA_900321955.1 uncultured Bacillota bacterium
CCAGCTGTCTGGCGATCTCTGCAGCAGACTTTCTTCCCGACAGATAATCTTCACATGCCTGTACTTTCTGTTCAGGAGTATATTTCGCTTTTCTTCCCATAATAAAATCCCCCTTTGGTAAGAAGTGAGATTTTAAATATTTCTCGTGTCTACCTTAGGGGGATGATATCACACTGTTCTCTTTTTCTTTTTGTTTAATCGATGATCTCGATCTTACCGTCCTTGTTTCGCCTGAACTGCTTTAAGAAGTCCCAGGCCAAGGCACAGGTGAACGGCCGGATCTCATGTTTCTGTTTAGAGACAGAGACAAGACGTGTGTAGCACTTGCCGTCCGTGGATAAGAAGTCCCTTACCGTAGTGACGCTGTCCGGGAAGTCCTCGTCGTGAAGGGTGAAACTATGATCGCCTTCAATGCCGTAGACCTTGTCGGACCATTGTTCCTTGTCTTCGAATTTTACATCATAAGGTTTGACGACCTGGTTCAGTTTAAACGTATAGGCGATGCGGTTGACGCACTTCTGGTCCTGGAACGGCAGTTCAGCCAGAGGAGATTCCTCACCACCGACATAGAAGACCGGTACCATGGTGTCTTCGTTGAGCCGGAAGGATTTGGAAAACTGTGTATTCTCGCCGACGTCGACTGTGGCACACATCGGAGCGATCGCTGCCATGGAGTCCGGATATTCCTGATAGAAGTCCCAGGACTTGATGCCGCCCATGGAGAAGCCGGTGGCATAGATGCGGGATTCATCAATGGCATAGCTGTCGATCAGACGTTTGACGATTTCCATCGTCTCAGTTGCCGTGACACCTAAATGCATCTCTACGGCACACAACATGAAATGATTCTTTTTGGCAATCTGCGGCCATTCACCGATGATCGCTGTAGCGATCGCGGTATCGCCGCCCCCATGGAAACATAAGAGAAGAGGGAATTTATGATCTTCATCATAAAGGTTCAGATCCTTGTCATAGAACAGAACATAGGCAACTTCATGTGTTGAACCTTCGACACCGTTAAAGTGATTGTCCGATGAGACAGCCAGGGTGGTTCGCTGCGGTTTCATGATGATGCCTTCTTTGCGGTAGTTGATCGATTTGCGGATCTTGCCGGCCCAGCGCTTGTAGTCGCCGAGATAATCATCATATTGTCTGATCACATCAAGGGTGTCGCATACGGCGACCCGGTTATTGGAGGCGTTAAAGACATCGTTGATCTGCTTGGAATTGTTGACTGAGACAATGGAGATATCATCGACTGACACATCCGGCACGACCGAAAGATCTTTGAGGGTGACACCGGTCATGGTGATGTCGGCAAATCCCAGATCGCCCATGGAGGCTTTGCCGGAGACCTTCTTCAGGTAATGGGTGGCGATGTAGTCGGCACCGGCTTTTTCGCCGTAGACATAAGTCGCGACCGGTGAGGCAAAGATAAAGTATTCCGGTTCCGGATCAAAATGCGGATCATTTTTCATGGCCATCTCTTCAAAGTGATTGCGCGGCTTCTTGTCGTCGTACAGGATGCCGTGCGAGAAGCCCCACTGTTTGATCTTGGTCTTGTTCATGACATTTTCATAAACACCGGGACCTTCCTCTTGCCAGGTGGTTTTCGGATCGACAAAGACGATGACGGCACCGTTTTCCTGAGCGAGGGCAGCGATCTTATTGACCTGGGCATATTCCTCTGCTTCTTCCTTGGTGATTTTTTCGACGATGACTTTACGGATTGCTGACATAGCAAGACCTCCTTTGTATTTATGATGTTGCCTTATCTTTGCGATAGCGCAGAGACAGCAGGATGAAGTTGAGAATCAAAGATAAAACGGCAAAGCCGGAGAACATCTTTGTAAAGCCGAGATCTTTTACAAAGACACCGCCGAGCATCGGTCCAAAGGCATTGCCGATATGCATGCCGATTAAGACAGTTGATGCGGCAACACCGGATTTATTTTTGTCCATCCGTTTGATGACTTCCGCTTGTAAAGCCGGTGAACCGGCTCCCTGACCGACGGCCTTGAATAAAGAGGAAGCCAGGATGAGCAGAAGACTTGTAGCATTGCCGATCATGAAGATGGCAAGCGATTCACAAAGGATGGCCGGCAGCATGACGGTATAGATGCCCCTTTGATCATGCAGGGTACCAAACATCGGACGGACAAAGGCCATGAAGGCGGAATAGAAAGTGAAGAAGAGACCGACATTTACGATGTTTCTTTCGATAGCGATCAAGGAAAGGTAAGTCGTGACCCAGCTGCTGGAAATCGACAGCAGTGCTGCGATCAGCATAAAGTCGGCATATTCCAGAGCGATCAGATCGGTAAATGAGATCTTATGGAAAGAAAAATGCGGCCTCTTCTCCTGCATATAGGGAAGTAAGGTGACAATAAGTAAAGATACGGCTGCACACATGGCAGCGGCAAAGAAGGTCAAAGAGTAACCCGACAGTTCGACCAGATAAAGACCCAGGCCGGGACCGATGGCCTGCGCCAGGATATTGGCAAGTGCTGCATAACCCAGTCCTTCCGCCATCCTTTCTCGAACGATGAAGTGCGTGGAAAAGACGGTACCGGCAACGGAGTTGACGGCAAAGGAGATGCCGACCAGCAGACGCATGATGACCAAAAGCGGGATGTTGGTGGCCAGGATGTGGGACAGCAGAATAAACACGTAAAACAGATAAGAACACTGCAAGACCTTTTTGATGTTGAAGGAGTCGGTGATCATGCCCGCAAAAGGTGAGATCAGCAGGCCCATCAAAGACATGAGGCCGGCGATCGTCGAGGCAAGTCCGATGTCGTTTCTGATGCTTAAGGCATATTGTGTGATCAGCGGATAGGTCATATAGGCGGCGGTAGATGAAAAAAGAGACATCACAAAGACCATGATGAATTCTTTCGTCCAGATGCCATGATGTTCTTTCATGTACTGCCCCCTGTGCTGCTTTCCCTCAATATAACAGAGGCTCAGTAAAGTAAAAATTAAAAATGTATGCAGTGCTTTTTAAAATCTATCGTGAGAATGTATCTTTCTTTGAAGCAGAAAAGAAAAAGGGTAAAATCGAATCAGAACTATGGAAAAAGAGAAAAGGATCGTCTATCACAGCGGCTTTGTGAAGATCGAAGAACCGGACATTCATCACGGCAGAAAAAACGCTGACTTCGGACAGGGCTTTTATCTGAGCGACAACGAGGAGTTCTGTAAGCGCTGGGCGAAATTCAGAAAAGGGGAAGAGACGATGATCAATCGCTATGAGCTGGATCTGAATGGTCTTAAGGTCAGGTATCTGAAAAGGGATGAGGAATGGTTCTCCTATCTCTACGACAACCGCCACAACAAGGAAGATATTTGCAATGATGATGTCATCATCGGGCCGATTGCCAACGATACGATCTACGATACCTTTGGCATCATCTCCAGCGGCATCTTAAGCAAAGAAGAAGCGATGAC
>ONXX01000229.1 GCA_900321955.1 uncultured Bacillota bacterium
AAGGGCAATAAGGGCAAGTTCGGCCTTGGCCTTTCGATCGTCAAGAAGGTCGTTGAGACCTATGGCTACAATATCACCGGTGAAAACCTCAATGACGGTGTGGTCTTTCGTATCTATTCTTCCCGCAAGATGAAAAAGGCACCGAAGAAAAAGAAGAAAGAAGCTGTCAAGGATAAGGACATCCAGAAAGAAAAGAGTATAATTGAGTCATGAGTCAGATACAGATCGACGACATCGATCTCCATTATGAGTCTTACGGTGACAAGGGAAAACCGGTCATCCTGCTTCATGGATGGGGACAGAATACGGAAATGATGGCTTTTATCGGAGAATTCCTGAAGAGCCATTTTATTGTCTACAATCTGGATATGCCGGGCTTTGGCAAATCGGGTGATCCCAAGGAAGCCTGGGGCTCTTTTGAATATTGCCAGTTTTTAAGACATTTTTGCGAAACGATGCAGATCGAAGATCCGATCATCATCGGCCATTCTTTTGGCTGCCGCATTGCCATACAGTATGCCGTTCATTATCCGGTTCACCGCATGGTGCTGACCGGGGCAGCCGGCATACGGGATAAAAGAGGCATCGATTACTATGCCAGGACATATACCTACAAGTTAGGCAAGAAGATCCTTTCTTTGAAGCCTTTTGAAAAATATAAAGAGGAACTGATGAAGAACGCCGGCAGCGAGGATTACCGCAATTCCAGCGGTGTCATGCGCCAGACCTTCGTCAAGATCGTCAATGAAGATCTGAAGGACCTGCTGAAAGACGTCAAGGCCGAGACGCTTCTGGTCTTTGGCGAAAACGATGAGGCAACGCCTGTGGAAAAAGGCAAGATGATGGAGAAACTGATGCCTGATGCAGCCCTGGTCATCTTTGAAAACGATGACCATTATGCCTACTTCCATCAGCCGCAGCGCTTCTGCCTGGTCCTGGATGCATTTTTAAGGAGAGATTATGAGTGATTTTTTAATCCTTTTATTATATCTGGCTGTCTTTTTGGGCTTGAGTTTTGTCTATGTTAAACAGGCCTTACAGATGTTCCAGCAGAACCATTATGAGCTTTACCGTTATTCCAAGTGGCTCTTCAATAAAAAGAACCTCCGCTTTACGCCGACGCTCATTTTTGTTGTCCTGATCTTAACGATCGGTACGCTGTTAAAACAGAACCGCAATCTGATCGTTTTATTTCTGACCCTGGCTTTTGCGGTTTATATGATCTATCAGGAAAGCAAGAAGGTCTACATCAAGGACCTGGTGGTCACGGCCCGCGTCAAGCGCCAGATCATCGTCTTTGTCATTCTGATGTCCTTGTTTATCATTTTGGGAAGAGTCCTTCCTTGTGATATTCTGGCCGTCTTATGCATCATCATGTCCTACCTCTTCGTCTATCCGATGGCTTTGATCACCATGCCGATGGAAGAGGGGATCAAGAACCGTTATGAATCTCAAGCCAGACAGATCTTAAAGGAAGACAGCAGACTGATCAAGATCGGCATCACCGGTTCCTATGGCAAGACGTCGACCAAAAACATCATCAACGACATCATTGCCGACAATATGTACACCTTGATCACACCGGCATCCTACAATACGCCGATGGGCATCACCAGGACGGTGCGCGAGATGTTAAAGCCGACCCATGAAGTCTTTGTGTGCGAGATGGGCGCCGATAAGGTATCGGATATTTCTTATCTGATGGACTTTGTCAAACCGAAGTACGGTGTCGTCACTTCGATCGGTCCCCAGCATCTGAACACCTTCGGCTCCCAGGAGAACATCATCCGCGAAAAGATGCAGGAAATCGAACTTCTGCCTGCGGACGGCTTCGGCATCATGAATTATGACAACGACATGATCCGTAATTATAATGTGAAGAACCTGCAAGGTCGTCTCGGTGGGCATCGACAACGAAAATGCCGATTTAAGAGCGAAAGACATCGTTTATACAAGACAAGGCTCGGAGTTTACTGTCAATATCGACGGTGAAGATCTGCGCTTTAAAACGTCTTTATTAGGCAAGCACAATATCACCAATATCCTGTTGGGCATCGCCGTTGCCAGAGAACTGGGCATTTCCTTAAAGGACATTGTCCGCAATGTTTCCCGCATACGGCAGGTGGAACATCGTCTGGAGGTCAAGAAGATCAACGGTCTGACTTTCATCGATGATGCCTTCAACTCCAATCCGGTCGGTTCTTCGATGGCTCTGGATGTGCTTTCGATGATGCCGGAAAGAAGAGTCATTGTGACCCCGGGCATGATCGATCTGGGTGCCAAGGAAGATGAGATCAACTACGAATTCGGCAAGAAGATGCTGGATAAAGCCGATCTGGTCATCCTGGTTGGCGAAAAACAGACCAAGCAGATCCTGCGCGGTCTTACTGACAGCGGCTTTGACGCAGAAAAGATCCTGGTCGTAAAGACCGTAAGGGAGGCTTTCCGGTATATTTATGCCAATATGAACGCAAACGACACGATCCTTCTGGAAAACGATCTGCCGGATGCCTTCAATGTTTAGAAAGTGATAGAATGGTAATGTTATGAAAATTTGTGTTGGAGTATTTTTCGGCGGCAAGTCCACCGAACATGAAATAAGCTGTATTTCGGCCAATCAGGCCATTCACGCCCTGGACAGCGACAAATACGATGTCCTTCCGATCTACATTTCCAAAGACAACGAGTTCTATATCGGTGATGAGCTCTTTGATCTGGCGAACTATTCCTCTTTTATTTCCAATCCTTCTTCCGTTTTGGAAAAGGTGATGATCTATATAATATGCACACCTATCACACAAAAGTGCCCCCCAAGGCCATTTTAAAATATATATTACATTATACGAAACCGGGGGATGTAATATATGATGCTTTTT
>ONXX01000227.1 GCA_900321955.1 uncultured Bacillota bacterium
TGTCTGGCGAATTGATGATTCTGCCAAAGAACCTGCATATCTGGGCAACGATGAACACTAGTGACCAATCTCTCTTCCCCATCGACTCGGCCTTCAAGCGTCGTTGGGATTGGCAGTACATGCCAATATCAGACGGAAAGAAAGGATGGCAGATTGAGGCTAACGGCAAACGTGATGACTGGTGGCAGTTCCTCCAGAAGATGAATGATAAGATTGGTTCTACCACCAATTCAGAGGACAAGAAATTGGGCTACTATTTTTGCAAAGCGAAAAATGGTATTATTGATGCAGAAACCTTCGTAGGCAAAGTGGTATTCTATATCTGGAACGATGTATTTAAGGACTTTGCCGAAGAAGCAGGCGATTTGTTTAAGGATTCTGACAACACATTGCTTTCGTTCAACAAATTCTATTATGTGGGGATGGACGGAAAAGCTAAGGTCGTTGAAGGAAAAGTGGAGCGACTTTTACAAAACCTTGGCTTGGAAGAAGTTGGTGAGATTTCATATAATGGTGAAGGAGATGAAGTTATAGACGACACAGAGTCCAGTTCCAGACGTATTTTACATGTCGAATTTGAAGATGAATAAAGACCATTACTAGATAAATAATTTTAGTAATTGGTCTTTATTTTTACAAAATGAAACAAATGTAAAGTTTTTGTAAATTATATGAATTGTTATTCAAGTCCAAGCTTGATACAATAAAATGGATTTCGATTTTCTATTAGGGGGATAATCATATGAACATTACGGTAATGCTGATACTATGCATTCTGGTAGCTGTAGCGGCTTTTTCTTATGCTGTCTGGCTCTTCAAATGGGTCAAAACCCAGCCGCAGGACAACAAGACCATTGAAAAAGTCTGCGGCCTCATCCAGGACGGCGCCAGAACCTTTTTAAACAAGCAGAATCAGATCCTCATCGGTTTCGCCGGCATCGTCGCTGTATTGATTCTCTTGTTCCTGCCAAAACCGATCTGGCAGTCTTCCTTCAGTGAAAATTTATTGAATGCCATCGCCTATCTGGGCGGTACCCTTCTTTCCGCCCTCAGCGGCAAGATCGGCATTGAAGTTATCTTTTAACCGGCAATACACAAACCGTTCTCTGCTTCTCTCTGGGCGCTTCTTCCCTGGCCTTATTCGCCAAGGTTGGCGGCGGCATCTTCACCAAGACGGCTGACATCGCAGCCGATCTGACCGGCAAGGTCGAACTGGGCATTCCGGAAGATGATCCCCGCAACCCGGCGGTCATCGCCGATAATGTCGGTGATAATGTCGGTGATGTTGCCGGCATGGGTGCTGACCTCTTCGATTCCAACGTGGCATCCTTGGCAGCTGCTTTAGTTATCGCCCAGAAGCTGGACATGAGCTCCGCCTATCATAACAATGTCCTCACGGTCTTCTGTTATGCCGGACTCGGCCTTCTGGCTTCCTTAATCGGTGTCATGCAGGCCAGGATCGGCAAGAACGGCAATCCGACCAGTGCACTAAATTCTTCGACCTATGTCACAACTTTCATCTACGCCATCCTCACCGCTCTGGCGACAGCCGTCTTTGGCTTCTCCTGGCGGGTATGGGGCGCCTGTGTCTTAGGTCTTCTGGTCGGTGTGGTCATTGGCATTACGACCGACTACTTCACAGATGACACCAGAAAACCGGTCCACAACGTTGCTCACGCCTCCAAGTCCGGTCCGGCCTTCACCATCCTTTCCGGTATTTCCTATGGTTTCTTAAGTGCTCTGCCGGCGCTTGTCGGTACCGGCATTTCCACCATGATCTCCTATAAATTATGTGAAGGAATCGATCCTGCCCTGTCTTCCGAGTATGCCTTGTTTGGCATCTCCATTGCCGCCGTAGGCATGTTGTCGATCGTCGGCATGATCGTCTCCAACGACGCCTATGGTCCGATCGTCGACAATGCCAGAGGCCTGGCAGAAATGGGCGGCCTCGGCGATGAGGTCTTGGAGATCACCGATGAACTCGATTCTGCCGGCAATACGGTCAAAGCCATCACCAAAGGTTTCTCGATCTCCGCTGCCGGTCTGACGGTCATCGCCCTTTTAGGCACCTTCATGTCGGAAGTCAACGACGCCGCTGCCTTGCTCGGTGTGGAAAAACTAAACGGTTTTGATGTCATGGATCCGCTGGTCTTCTTCGGCATGCTGGTAGGTGCAGCCATTCCGGCCGTCTTCTCCGCCATGCTCATACTCGGTGTTGACCGCAATGCACAGCGCATGGTGGAAGAAATTCACCGTCAGTTCAATACGATCGAAGGCTTAAAAGAAGGCAGGGCCGATCCGGAATACAACAAGTGTATTGATATCGCTACTTCCGGTGCCATCAAGGAACTCATCCCGGCCGGTTTAAGTGCCATCCTTTCCACCATTGCCGTAGGCATCATCGGCGGCGTCAAAGCGATTGGCGGCTTCTTAGTCGGCAACATTCTCTCCGGCTTGTTGTTATCGTTGTTCATGTCCAATGCCGGCGGCTTATGGGATAATGCCAAGAAATATGTGGAAGCCGGCAACGAAGGCGGCAAGGGCTCCAAAGCGCATCGGGCTGCCGTGGTCGGCGATACGGTCGGCGATCCGTTCAAAGATACCGCCGGTCCTTCCATCAACACCCAGATCACCGTCGTCTCTTTGATCGCTTCATTGCTCTCCACTTTGTTCCTGACGATGTCGATCTTCAAATAAGACATAAGTAAAAAGTGCTTTCGGTTTCAATGCCGAAAGCACTTTTTTACATTTTGCTCATGGCTTCGGTGAAGAGTTTCTGATACTCCTTTTCTTCTTCCTTCACAGTCTTTTGATAGTACGAAACTTCCTCCTGTTTCAAGCCCCTGGTATC
>ONXX01000224.1 GCA_900321955.1 uncultured Bacillota bacterium
ATGAAGCAGGGCAGGAATACATCCCGTTTGAAGATCTTTTAAAAGATAAAGAGGCATTGGCTTATCTTGCCTCCGATGATAAGAAGACTTTCTTCGATCTTAAAGCCGTCAAGCACGCCCTAGACAATCATGACATTCATCTGGGAAACAACAACGATGACATTTATCTGATGTGCTTCCTTTCCAATAACTACAATGCCGATCTGAAAAGCATTCTGATGAATTACGGATTCGGCGAGATCAAGGAAAACAAGGAACTTTTCGGAACCGAGAAAAAGCCGCTGGAACCAAGTAAACAGGATCTTGGTCAGTATGCAGCCAAGGTCGCTTCTTCCTTATATAAGATCATGGCCTGCGTCAGAAAAGAACTGGAAGAAAAGGAAATGGAAGATCTTTACGGCAAGATCGAACTGCCTTTGGTTTATGTGCTTTACGACATGGAAAAGCAGGGCGTATATTGCGATGCCAGCGAACTCGATGAGATCGCCTCGCATACCAAGGCAAAGATCGATGAACTGGAAGAAAGGATTTACCGCCTGGTCGGTCATGAGTTCAACATTTCTTCGACCAAACAGCTTTCCGATGTCCTGTTCAACGAACTGGATCTGCCCGATCTGAAAAAAGGTTCGACCAGCGCCGATATTTTAAACAAGCTGGTGGACTACCATCCGGTGGTTGCCGATATCCTGGAGTACCGCAAGTACAGCAAGCTGTATTCAACCTATGCCGAAGGATTAAAGAAATACATCAGTGAAGACGGAAAGATCCACACCAACTTTACCCAGATGATCACCCAGACCGGCAGACTGTCGAGCTGCGATCCTAACTTGCAGAATATTTCGGTCAGAGATGATGAAGGCAGAGAGATCCGCAAAGCGTTCAAGCCGACAAAAGGCAATGTGCTGATCTCTTCCGATTATTCGCAGGTCGAACTGCGCGTGCTTTCTTCTCTGGCAAATGAAGAAAAGATGATCGATGCCTTCAACAGCGGTATCGATATCCATACCAAGACCGCCATGGACGTCTTTGGCTTAAAGAAAGAGGAAGTGACCGATATCGTAAGAAGGCATGCCAAGGCCGTCAATTTCGGCGTCGTCTACGGCATTTCCGATTTCGGTCTGGCCAATCAGACCCAGCTGTCTTTCAAGGATGCCAAGAAGTTTATCGATGATTACTTTTTGACCTATCCGCACATCAAGGAATACCTGGATGCGCAGGTGGAGTTCTGCAAGAAAAACGGTTATGTTAAGACGATGATGAACCGCCGCCGCTATATCAATGAGATCAATGACCGCAACTATATGATGCGTGAATTCGGCAAGCGGGCAGCGATGAATGCGACGATACAGGGTTCGGCCGCCGATCTGATCAAGATCGCCATGGTCAATGCCTATAACACCCTGATCGAAAAAGGATTAAAGACCAAGCTGATCCTGCAGGTCCATGACGAACTGATCTTTGATGTACCGGAAGATGAGATCGATACGATGAAGGAGCTCATTCCGCAGATCATGTCCGGTGCCTATAAGATGAAAACGAGACTGGATTATTCTCTCGCTATCGGCAAAGACTGGTACGAGGCAAAATAATGCCGGAGCTTCCTGAAGTTCAAACGGTCTTAGATACCCTGGCTGTTCAGATCAAGGATGCGGGCATCAACGTGACCGCCTTCATGGAACGCGCCGCCAACGAGGCGACCCGCCTCGGTACTAAGCTTTGCCTGACGGCGGGCAACCAGACCATGACGCTCTACAAGGGCGAATGCACGACTACCCAGAAACTAGACGACAAGATTACCGAGCTCAAGCTTGACGCGTTGAACACGTTCATAACGACCAGCAATAACGTGAACTGCCCGGAACTGCCTGCGGACAAGAATACGCCGGCCTCCAGCTTGACTCTCACCCCGAAGGTCGGCGTGTCCCCGATTCCTGCGGGCTGCTTTTTGATCCGCTACGGGAATTCCGACCGTTTTGCCTCTTCCATCAAGCTTTCGACCAAGTATGGCGTGTATTATAAGTTGAGTTACGATTCCGGTTCAAGCTGGTTTGAGCCATAGGTGGTGTTATGGATAAACTCTTGAAAAACAGGAAGGGGCAAG
>ONXX01000223.1 GCA_900321955.1 uncultured Bacillota bacterium
ATATCGACGAAAGAATCGCTTCCGTTATTATACAAATCAAAAACGATATTCTTGTTTCCGTAGCCCAGATAAGTCGAATTGACGGATAAGGATGATCCTTTTTCGACATAGACCCTGGAGTCCTGCTTCAAATCAAAGGCTTCCAGCTGCAGATAATTGATCTTCACATCGGCATTTTCGATTCTGCCGCTGTCATGTAAGGTCACATTGCCCTTGTAGTCGTTGAAGATGAGGATGGCATATTCGCCGTCTTTAAGATCGTAGCGAATATTGACTTCACTACAATCGGTAATGATCGTGCAGGAGGAATCGATGAGGACTTCTTTGCTGTCGTTAATGCAGATACTAGACATTTTTGCCTCGCGGATTTCTTGCACAGGTGCCAAGGGAATAGACCAAAGGCCGTTCTTCCTTGACAGGCTGAATCTTGAGCTCTTCATAGAGCCAGTCATAACCGTCGCTGTCGATCTTGTAGACCAGTTCATCATCCCCTTCGACGACGATACGTCCATCGACGATGACGTGGGAATGTGTCGGTTTGATCATCGTAAAGAATCGTTCGTAATGGGAAACGATCATTAATCCCATTTCCGATGAATCATACAATTCATGAATGGCATCAGAGACAAGCTTGATGGCATCGACATCAAGACCCGAGTCGATTTCATCGAGCATGGCGATGCTCGGATGAAGCATCATCATCTGTAAGATCTCGTTTCTCTTCTTTTCACCGCCGGAAAAACCGTCGTTGACAAAACGATGAGCCAGGTCTTCCTTCATCTTCAGTTTGGCGATGTTGCCTTCGATCTCTTTGATGAATTTGAATAAGGAGATGTTCTTTTCCAGTCTTGCATTGATGGCGGCTCTTAAGAAATCGGAATTGGTTACACCGGCGATCTCTTTCGGATACTGCATCGCCAAGAAAAGCCCCTTCTTGCTTCTTTCATCAACGGACATCGATAAGACATCCTCTCCGTCAAAAAGGATGGAACCCTTGGTTACCGTATAGGCAGGATGACCCATAATGGTCTGTAAAAGCGTCGATTTGCCATTGCCGTTAGGACCCATGATGGCATGGATCTCACCGGTATTGATGTCAAGATCGATTCCCTTCAGTATTTCTTTTTCACCCGCATTGACGTGCAGGTCTCTTATTTCCAGTTTTTTCATAATAATCACCATAAAGATTATAACACTTGAATATAGGTACAAGGGATTTATTATCCCTATATGAATTTTAAGTGAACTTTACCAGTTCAAATTGTATTCATCCTATCAAAAGTTTATAATATATAACGTTTGGAGGTTTTTTATGGACAAAAAAGAACTATTAAAAAAATATTGGTTCATAGGCGTCATAGCAATTGCCTTACTTGTTTTTGTCGGTATTTATGCAGCTGATGCATATAAAAATAGAGAGATCGTAGTAAACAACAAGCAAACAGACGGCAAGTATGTTGCCTATACTCTGGATGGTGAACCGGTCTTCGCCGATGACTTGTACAGCTCTTTGTATGATGCAGGCGGCTTATCACAGGCTGTCATCGCCTATGAAAGAGCAGTCTTCAATGAAGGCTATGAGACAACGGAAGAAATGAAGACCAACGCAACCAATTCGGCAGCCAGCATCCTCTCCCGTTATTCCGAAGAGTATGTTCTCGAATCATTGAAAGCTATGGGCTACAGCAACGGCGTCGATGATATCAAACAGTATTATATTGATTCGCAAAAGCAGGAAGTCTTAGTCAGAGAATTCGTATCCAAGAACGTTGATACTTATCTGACTCCGGCAATCGGCACCAACGGCCGTTTGATCTATCACATCTTAGTGAAGTGTGATACTACCCCAGTCCTTGATGAAGACGGCAACATCATCGCTTATGAAGCCAATCCGACAGATGAGCAGAAAGAAAAGCTCACCCAGATCCAGGATGCTTTAAAGGATGAAAACAACACATTCGAATATGTCGCCTACTCATATTCCGAAGACGGATCAAAATCCAACGGCGGCTACATCGGTCCGATCAACGAAGAAAACAAAGGCAATTACGATTTCGTCTTTGCCAACAAGTCGATGGAATTAAAGGAAGGTGAAGTTTCCG
>ONXX01000222.1 GCA_900321955.1 uncultured Bacillota bacterium
AAGATCCTGGCGCCTGATCTTTTCATGGAGTTCATTGGATAAGATCGATGCCAACATCTCCTGCGTATTGAATACCTCATGGCAGCAGCCAAAGGCCTTGATTTCAGGGAAGGTCTCATAGAGCGTCTTGACGCATAAGGACATCGGATTGGTGTAATTGATGACCCAGGCATTTGGGGAATACTCTTTGATGGCGTTGGCGATCTCCACAAACATCGGAATGGTGCGAAGAGCGCGGATATAGCCGCCCGGTCCGGCCGTATCGCCGACCGACTGGTAGATGCCGTATTTCTCCGGCAGATGGACATCGGATTCCATCTCGTCAAAGGTACCCGGCAGGATGGAGATGACGACAAAGTCGGCTTTGTGTAAAGCCTGTTTCAAGGTGTTGACCGACTTGTAGGCAAACTTCGATAAGCACTTCTTGTCCTTGCTTAAGTCGTTGCCGATCTTTTCGTTGATCTTGGAGGCCTTGTGGTCAATGTCATAGAGTCGTATTTCACCGGACAATTGTTTTTCTAAGGCAAGATCGGTCATGAAGGTCCAGGCCCAGCCGCGGGACCCACCGCCGATGTAAGCAATGTTGATGTTTTTAGTAGGTGATTTCATATTTTGTGTTGCAGTTGATGATCTGCGTCTCCTTATATTGTATCGTTCTTTCTAAACGGTAATCGTAGCGCAAATGGACGTGGCCATAGAGCCAGTATTTCGGGTGAAGCTCATTGAGCAGTTTTTCAAAGCAGGCAAAGCCTTGGTGGGCATAGTCTTCCATGTCGCCATAGCCCTTGATCGGAGCATGGGTGACCACGATGTCGACACCGCCGGCTTTGAAGATTTTCCAGCGAAGTTTCCGTATCCGTCGTTCCATCTGAACTTCGGTGTATTGATACTTGTCCTGCGAATAGCGGAAGGAGCCGCCCAGTCCTAAGATGCGGATGCCCTGGTAGATGTAGAGGTCATCGTCGATGCAGATGCAGCCGGCAGGCGGGGTCTGATCATAGCGGCCATCGTGGTTGCCATGGACATAAAAGAGCGGTTTATTGGACATGGTGACCAGAAACTCGAGGTATTCGGGTTTGAGGTCGCCGCAGGAGATCAGAAAGTCGATGCCCTTAAGTTCGATCTTGGCATATTGGGAATAAAGGCCGAGATCTTCTTCATCGGCCACGCACATGATGCGGTAGGGGCCATGGCCATAGCTGAGGCGGACCTTATTGGAAAGGATGGCTTCATCCAGCTTGGCATCGTTCATGGCACACAGTTCCTCATAGCCATAGAGTTCCATCAAGGCAAGAAGACAATCGCAATAATCGGCTTTGATGTCATACCATTCGAGTCTTGTCTTCAATCGACCAAAGAAGCCGACCAGTTTGATGCGTTCCATTCTGGTCCAGACGTGGTCCCGTTCGTGTCCTAGGAGTTGCTGGAACTTTCGATAGGAGGCAGGTTTGGAAAACTGGATGGAATAGAGCTTGGAGAGCTCGTAGAACTCTAAGAATTTATAGTAGCGCTTGACCGCCAACTTATTGGACTTTGGCGGTAAGAGTCTTGTGACATTTAAGGTGATAAAGACGGCACCATAGGAACGAAGGACGGAGACCCGCTTGTTTCCTTCTTCGATGTAGAACTTGCCTAAGTATTCATAGGCAGTCGGCGCTTCGGCAATGCCGGTATCGGAGAGGTGGTAGGCGCATACTGCCCGCCACTTGGCGGCAAATTCACTCTTTTCTTTCATCAAAGGAAGAAAGTCATAGGAAAAGGAAATGGTCCTTGCCGCTGTTCTGGTACCGACGATCAAAGAGGCCGGTACATCGATCTCGCCTAAGTGTTCCGTTGAACAGTCATAGACGTTGACGATCTCATCCAAAACCAGGGGGTGAAGGGGTTCTTGTCTTCTTCTGGCTCTGGAAAAGACTTTTTGGCCAGCTTGTGGGCGTAGCGGTATTGTTCGTACGTTTCGTTCAGGTATTCCACAATACTATTATGCATTAAAATATACCGAAAAATTGAGAGGTTACGGCTATAATATAAACGAGGAGACCAGCTATGAATAATTTAAATCTTGAAATGACAAAAGCTCCTGCAAGACCGATCAGGGTCGTGCAGTATG
>ONXX01000220.1 GCA_900321955.1 uncultured Bacillota bacterium
GCAACGATATCCACTACAAGGGAATCGGCGAAAAGAAACTGCCGGTCTCTGTGACGATCACCTATTTTCTGGATGGTAAGGAAATCACGGCTGAAGATCTGAAAGGCAAATCCGGAAGGCTCGAGATGCGTTTCGATTATCTGAACAATACGGCCAGAGAAGAAAATGGCATGCGGATGATCGATCCGTTCATGGCGATGAGTATATTGATGCTGGATGAAGATGTCTTCTCCGATGTGGAGATCGAGAATGGCAAGCTGATTCAGTTTGGCGATGTCAAAGCCGCTTTGATTTATTCCTTCCCGCAGATTCAAAACACATTAAAACTCTCAGACTACAAACTGACCAAAGATATCGAGTTAAAGGATTATGGCATCATCAAGGCCAATGTCCGGGATTTCGCTTTGGACTATACGACGACCATTTTATCCAACGGTATCTTCAAAGAGATCGAAGATGAAGACCTCAAGGACGTTGATTCATTGATTGCCGATTCAGGTGACTTCGATAAAGATGCCAAGGAGCTGACGGAGAATACAGCGAAGTTATACGATGCAACAATCACCCTGTCTGATGGAATCAAGACCTATACAGACGGTGTTGCAACAATAAACAACTATCTTGGCGAAGCGATCAAGGGATCCAAACAATTAAATGGAGGCATTGAAGGACTCAAGCAGCTACCCCAGATCCAGGCGATCTTAAGTGTCATCCCGACAGAAAAGAGTGATTTGTTAACTATGATCCAGGCGACGATCGATGCCTTAGAGTTAACGGATGAAGAAAAAGAAACCAAGAAGAAATTATTTGAAGATTACCTGAATGCCATCGACAACGACATCGCTTCTGCTTCCATCGAGGAAAGCGAACTGGCCTATCTGGATGAAAGTGAACAATTGTTGTTACAGAAATATATGTCGGATGTTTACTTCCGCACTTACCTGGCCGGCTTAAGTGAAGGCTCTTCTTCCTTGACTTCCGGTCTGGAGAAGATCAAGCAGGGCGGTGATACCCTGGTAAACAACAATTCCGCCATTAATGATGGTTTAAGTGAGATGAGTAATGCTGCCAAGGAATTTGACGAGGGCATGAACGACTTTGTGAATGAAGATCTTAATGACCTGATGGAACTCTCCGGTGCCCCGTTAAAGAACATCGTCAATCGCATCCGGAGTTTGCGCAAGATCGATCAGGAATACGGCTGCTACAGCGGTCTGTTGGAAGGAAAGAGCGGCAAGTCCACCTTCCTCATTGAGACGGCAGCCATCAAGTAAGAGAAAAGGAGAAATCCATCCATGGCAAAACAGGTGAGATATTTTACCCAGATCGTTGGCCATTTAAACAGAGAATTCGGTCAAGAAAAGAGCGAAGCCATCATGGCGAAAGCCCTGCAACGATACGATGAACTGCTGGAAGAAAACAAGGATGAGGCGAAGGAATGTTATATACATACCCGTGAACGAATCTATCCGGCGATCGCCTGTTTTGATGCCTTGTTAAGTGAAGGGGTCGAAAGAAAAAAGGCGGCCGATTTTATCGTCGACTACTACAAGTGGCGTTCGGGCAAATTAGCACCTTTCATTCAGAAAGCTTTTAAGATTCCCGGTTTATACAGGATCGTGCCGAAATTCTTTATGGGTATGACCGAAAAGAGTTTTGGTCCCAAGGCAGGTTTTGCATCAAAAGATCACTTTGTCTCCAAAGACGAAGTGCGTTTAAATATGACCAGGTGTCCTTATTTTGAGAAATGTAAACAGTACGGCTGTACGGAAATCGTCAGAGGTTTCTGCGATGCCGATGACATCTGTTATGGTCATATGCACCCAAAACTATCCTGGGATCGCACAAAGACGATCGGTTATGGTTACGACGTCTGCGATTTCAAGGTCCGTATCAGACAATGAAGAAAAAGGAGATGATAGAATGTTTTGGGATCAGGTAGCCGGTGTCTATGATATCTTCGTACGCTTTATCAACAAAGAAACGCATGCGAAACTTCGAAAGATCATCGCCGATCTGATCGGCCGTGAAGATACGGTTCTGGAATGTGCCTGCGGTACCGGAATGTTGTCGGAGGTCATCGCTTCGAAATGTAAGAAGCTCACAGCGACCGATTTTTCCG
>ONXX01000219.1 GCA_900321955.1 uncultured Bacillota bacterium
ACTGTCATGATCCAAGGCCCTTTGCCGTCATAGACATCCAGGAAATTGATCAGTTCAAGATAAGTATCCGGGGCATAGGACAGGCCGTTTTCAAATTCAACCTTGTTTACGATGTCCCCTTCTTTCAAGCCGGCTCTTAAAGCCGGGGAAGCTTCCTGTACGGTGACGATGACCGGTTTGGTGCTGGTGGCATACTGACCGCCGCGCAGAATGATCATCGAATAGATAAAGATGGCCAGAAGAATATTCATCATGATGCCGGCCATCATTATGATGACCCTCTTCCACTTGGCGATGCCGGTCAAAGTTCTTTCCGGCGGCAGATTTTCAATATCGACTTTGGTCTCCAGATCGTTGTCCGTATCTCCCGCCATTGCGACAAAGCCGCCCATCGGGATCAGACGCAGACAGTATTCCGTCTCCTTTCCTTTATAAGAGAAAAGCTTCGGTCCGAAGCCAAAGGAATACTCCTTGCAATAAACATTGAAAAACTTGGCCGCCAAGAGGTGTCCGAGTTCGTGAAGGCTGATGATTACTCCCAGCATGAATATGTAAAGTATAAGATTTCTAGCAACTGTCATCTTTAAAATTATAGCACTACAAGAAAAAAACTCCTATTTCAGGAGTTTGCCCAGAGCTGATCGACATATTCTTTTGCCCAGCGGTGCGATTCGATGATCTGGTCCGCATTGGGCTCTTTGATGAAGTGTGCCGCCTTGAGGGTTTTAAAGATATAAGACTCGATATCGATGAAACGGATCCTCTCCTTCAAGAATAAGGAGACCGCTTCGTCATTGGCGCCGATCAGCACCGCGCCGAAGTTTCCTTCAAAGGAACCGACCTGTTTTGCCAAACGTACCAAAGGATAACGGGTGTAATCCATCTTGCGGAAATTGAGCGTTGAGACGGTATCAAAATCCAGATAGCCGCTGATCTTATCGCCCTTGTGTTTTGGATAAAGGAGCGCATACTTGATCATTAAGCGCATATCGGGAACGCCCATCTGAGCAATGATCGAACCATCGTTGTATTCAACCATCGAATGAACTGTCGCCTCTTTATGAAGGACAACATCAATTTTGTCGTATGGAAGGCCAAAGAGGTAATGAGCCTCAATAACTTCAAAGCCCTTATTCATCATCGTCGAAGAATCGATGGTGATCTTGGCACCCATGTTCCAGACCGGATGATTGAGAGCCTGGGAGAGTTTGACTTCAGCCAGCTGTTCCCGGTTGAGGTCGCGGAAGGCACCGCCGGAAGCCGTGATGATCAGACGGTGAATATCCTCTTTTTCATGGCCTTGCATGCATTGCCATATGGCGACATGTTCCGAATCGATCGGATAGAGGTTGACTTTGTATTCTTCCAGAAGTTCATTGATGATCCTGCCGCCGGCAACCAAGGTTTCTTTATTGGCTAATGCAATATCCTTATGGTTTTTGATGGCACTTAATGTCGGCTTAAAGCCGACAAAGCCAACCAGAGCGTTGACCAGCATATCGTAATCCGGCAGCTTGGCCATCGCCTGCAGTCCTTCGCTTCCATAAAAAAACCGCGTGCCGGGAAACATCGCCGCTAAATCTTTATTTTCTTCAATGGTATATGCGTATTTAATCTGGAATTCATTCAGAAGCTTTACCAGATAATCAACATTGCGTCCCACTGAAACACCGACCAGTTCAAGCTCGTCGCTGTGTTCCTTGATGACATCAATCGTCTGCGTTCCGATTGAACCGGAAGCGCCTAATAATATAAGTCTTTTCATGCAAATATCAACAACAAAACTCCGAATAGTATTATACAAAAGATATGTGAATCAAGTCTATCCAGGATGCCGCCGTGTCCCGGGATCAGGTTGGAGAAATCCTTGACGCCATAGTGCCTCTTAATTAAAGAGAAGGCAAGATCGCCGATCTCGGAAACCACCGGCAGAAACAGAGAAGAAATCACAAAGAAATACATCGGCATATCAAAGAAATGGAAAAGTGCCGCCCAGATAAAAGACGTGATGCAGCCAAAGAACCAGCCGCCGAGTGAGCCCTCGATCGTCTTTTTGGGTGAAACACGCGGATTGAGTTTATGTTTGCCGAACTTCACGCCGACAAAATAGGCAAAAACATCGGTCAGATACG
>ONXX01000218.1 GCA_900321955.1 uncultured Bacillota bacterium
CCTGGCCCATCCGGATGTCTTCATGAACCACCAGCCGGACTTCAGTGAAGAATGCGCAAGAAGCGCCCACAAGATCGCCCAGGCCTGCGTGGAGACTGACACTCCGGTCGAGATGAACGTCCGCGGCGTCATGAAAGGCAAAAAGCACTTCCCAAATGGCGACCAGTACTGGTATCCGCACAAGGATTTCTGGCGCATCCTGGCCCAATATCCGATCAAAGCGGTTGTCGGCATCGATGCCCATTCGCCGGAAGATCTTCTGATGACTGAATTTGTCGATGAGGGTTTAGCTGAACTGGCTGACCTCAACCTCAATTTCATTACCGAACCTTTTATCTAAAAAACAATTCCCGGACAGGTCCGGGAATCTTTTTTATTTTTGAAGTGGCTCTTCACGAATGATCGTGATATCGTTGTGTTTCTTGATATAGGACAAGATGTCATTATCGGCATCGACATCAGAGATCAGATAATCGATCCCGTCAAAGGTCGCATAGCGGAAAGCGAAGTTGAGTCCCACCTTGGTGTGATCACATAAGACAAAGCGCTTGCCTTTGGTGCGCTGCAGCATCGTCTTGTTGACCATCGTCTCCTTGACGTTGGCGGTGGAAATGCCCTCTGTCGTCAAACCGCTGCAGCCGATGAAACACTTGTTGGCCGTGATCGAGTTGATTGTCTGCAAGGCCAGATCACCGGTCATCGACCGCTTCGGGAAACGCAGTTCGCCGCCTGTAAATAAGATCGTCACATTCTCATCCGGATTGTAGTTGATCGCCTTGGCGTTGTTGGTGATGATCGTGACGTGTTTATACTTGCTGTATTCGATCAGCATCGTGGCCGTCATCGAGGAATTGATGAAAATGATATCGCCATCTTCGACAAACATCGCCGCCCGCTTGGCAATCGCCTTCATATAGCGTCTTCTCTGATAGGTCTCCTCATCTTCTTCAATGAAGGCCTGCAGAAGTGCGGCGCCGCCGTAATTGCGTTCAATCGCTCCCAGGCTTTCCCAATACTGCAGGTCCCGGCGCAGAGTTGCCGGCGAGACATCAAAGTGCTTTAAGAGCTCTTCCACGGACATGAAGTTGTTTTCCTGGATCAGCTTCATGACCTCCTGCCGCCGCTTGTCGACCAGGTCCTTACTTACTTTCATTGACCACCTTCATCAGTTGATCCAGACCGTCCTGGTACTGTTTCTTTTCTTCTGCCGGTGCCGTCAGAATCAGATTTTCAAAAATGAACTTCGTTTCCTTCGGGTTCATGTTGGTCATGTTGACCTTCTTGAAATGTTCATAGGCCAAGGAACGATTCTTTCTTGCCCGTTCATAGATGCCGTCGAGTTCATCGTACTGGAAGATCTTGGGACGCTTCTTCATCGCTTCGATGTTTTTGACATCGTTGTAGATCTCATTGATCTTCTTATCCTTGCCCGTCAAAAGACAAGCCCGCATTTCATAGTAAAGTCTGATCAACAAAGTCTCGACATTGGCATTGAACTTGTTTTCATTTTCTTCAATGATCTTGAGTGCCTTATTGCCGTCTTTTTCTTCAATGGCCACCATGACATCAAACAGACCGCGGTCATTCTTATACATGCCAAACAGATCCTTCTTCAGCATGTCCTCATAGATCTCTTTTGCCTTGGCCGTATCCAGCTTAAAGTTGAGATACCAGAGGGCCTCGTTGTAGCGAAGCTTCAGATATTCACTCAGCACGCCAAAGACCAAAGCGATGATACCTACAACGACAAAGAGGATCGATAAGAGTTCTCCATTGGTATGGAAAGCACCGTAGATGACCATCAGTAAAAAGATGATATAGAAAGCCAGATTGATAAACATCATTGCCTTCTGTTTAAAAGAATAATGTTTCAGCATAAAACTACCTCTAATCATGATTATATGATCAATGGCGCATAAAAAACCACAAATCTTGCATTATCATGCCCATTATATGATTTATGTTCATTTAAATGCCTTTATGATCGGTTGATCTTCCTCTATTGCCAGAAAAAAATAGGCTATATTATCATTAAATCAACAATAAAACAAAGGAGGATCATCAATGCCGTTAGATTTCTTTGCCGATACCAGCAACTGGTTAAAAGAACTGTTCCATGTCGAAAAACCGATCATTGCCATGTGTCATCTTCTCCCGTTACCGGGTGAC
>ONXX01000215.1 GCA_900321955.1 uncultured Bacillota bacterium
CTTTGTCTATTCCTATCTTTCCCTGGCCAGAAGTTTTCTGGTGGAAGAGAAGGATGAAGTCCTGTTTGATATCGTGAAGAATCAGTCCTTTAAGGATTCGGATTTATACCGAAAACTGCAGCCGTTAAGTGAAAAGGTTCATCTTTTGTCGATCGGTCAGATTCTCGATGAAGTGATTTCTCTGTTCGATGTCTATGACAGACTGATTCTGATCGGTGATGTCAAAGAAAACCTGATCAAGATCGATTATATCTACCAGCTGTCGGTTTCCTTGAATCAGAGCGGTTTTGACTACACGTCCTTCAACCGCTATCTGGATTCTCTGTTTGAACAGATCGATGAGCGGGATATCACCTATAAGATCGATCAGACTTCGATCAATGCGGTGCGTATCATCAACACCCACAAGTCCAAGGGCTTGCAATACAAGATCTGTTACTTCCCGGCACTTGATGTCAAGTTCAATCTGAGCGACATGTCCGAGCGTTTTGCCTTCTCCAAGAAGGACGGACTGATCACGCCGGTCTACATTAAGGGAAAGGGCTTAAAGGATACCCTGCGCAAGCTTTTGTATGGCCAGGATTATCTCAGACAGGATATCGGCGAGAAGCTGCGTCTTCTTTATGTCGCTTTGACACGAAGCGAAGAGAAGATGATCCTGATCACCTCCTTGAGCGATAAGAGCAGTGAAGGCGAGATGGTCGATGAGGGCATCCGTATGAAGTACCGCAGTTTCACCGATCTGTTAAATTCGATCTATGGTGACTTGGACAGCCACGGCTTCATCAGGGATATTGACCTTTCGTCCATTGCCTTTGAAAGCACTTATGCCGTGAAAAACGAAAGGGATCTTGCCTCCTATATTGACAAGACGGCCAAGCCGATCATGATGCGCAATGATCCAATGATTGAACCAAAACCGATGGAGACGGCGCACTTCTCCAAGAGTGCCGGTCTGATCGATGAGGCGATGATCAAACGCATGGAACTGGGCACGACGCTGCACTATTACCTGGAAGTTCTGGATTTCAAGACAAGAGATCTGAGCTTTGTGGATGCGAAGTATCTTCCTTTGATCGAGAAGTTTTTAAATTCGGAAATCATGAAAGATGCGGCCAATGGCAAGGCCTATAAGGAATATGAATTCATCTATGAAGAGGATGGCAAGGAAAAGCACGGCTTCATCGATTTATTAATGGAATATGACGATCATTTCGATATCATCGACTACAAGACCAAGAACATCGATGATGAACATTACGATGAACAGCTGAACGGCTATCGGAACTATATTCATTCCATCAGCGACAAGAAAGTGAACTGTTATCTCTATTCGATCATCGATTCGACCTACAGGGAAGTAAAATAAAAGTATGATCTACATTCTGTCGGATATCCATGGCCAGTATGAACGCTATAAGGCCATCCTGGAAAAGATCGATCTGCAAGACGAAGACGCCCTCTATGTGTTGGGCGATGTCATCGACCGAGGGCCAGCTTCTCTGCAGATCCTTTTCGACATCATGGAGCGACCCAATGCCCATATGTTTTTAGGCAATCACGAACACATGATGCTGACGTATCTCGAGGGAAGCGATCGGGAGTCCTGGTTCTATGGCGTCAACGGCGGTGCGAGGACCTATGAGGCTTACCTGAAACAGGATGAGAAGACGCGTCAAAAGATCGTCGATTATCTTTTGAACGAGACAATCATTAAAAAGGATCTTTGGATCGGCAATACCCGCTACATTCTCTCGCATACTTCGGCGCTCAACGATGGGGTCGACATGTATACCAGAGACTATAAAGACAATCTGATGGAGATCCAGGACATCGTCTGGAATATGGGCTACTACGATACGAGCCGCATCGGCGAATTTGAAAAAAGCGATGTGCCGACCTATTTCATCTCCGGTCACATCATCACCCGCCGTTTAAAGGATGACGATGAGATCTTCATCCAGCCCTTCAGCAACAATTACACCTGGATCGATATCGACTGCGGCTGTGCGATGGGAAGCGAGTTTGGCTACCTGGCCTGTCTCAGGATCGATGAGACGGATGGTCAGATCAAAGAAGTGATCTATATGCGATAAAAAAGAGTTCGTGATGAACTCTTTCGTCTTTTATAAGGTTTTTCTGAACTCCTTGACCACATCCATGAATTCTTTGACCCGATTGTAGTCGACCGGGTTTTCGAATTTGCCGTCAACTTTAAATGTGG
>ONXX01000213.1 GCA_900321955.1 uncultured Bacillota bacterium
CCATGTTGAAAGAAAACAATCCTTACTTCTGTTTTAAGAAAGAAGGAGAGAAGATCGAAAGCATCTTCCTACAGAATTCTGACTTTCCGATCACAGTCAGAAACGCGAAGGAAAACGATGCGATTTTGTTACGTTTTGGTACAAAAAAGCTCAACCGTTTCTTCATCGACCGCAAGATTCCGATGGCCTTGCGCAAGATGTGGCCGGTCGTAATCAATCAAAAAGGGGAAGTGATCTTTGTGCCGGCCATCGGTCCTGATGTAAATCATTATTGCGAAATTCCCAATGTCTTTATGGTAAAATTATAAGATGTACGGAGGACTTTAACGATGTTAGCAGATAATGTTGAAAAAGTACTGATCAGTGAAGAAGAGATCGTAAAGCGCTGCAAGGAATTGGGTGCCCAGATCTCCAAAGATTACGCTGGTAAAAATCCGATGATCATCGGACTGTTAAAGGGTTCAGTTCCGTTCATGGCTGAACTGATAAAGAATATTGATATCGACTGCACGATCGATTTCATGGCCGTTTCAAGTTATTCCGGCCTCGAATCGATGGGCGATGTCAAGATTGTCAAGGACCTCGATACTTCAATCAAGGACGTCAACGTCCTGGTCGTCGAAGATATCGTCGATACCGGCAAGACCCTGGAAAAGGTCAAGCAGTTACTGTATTCCAAAGGGGCAAATGATGTTAAGGTCGTTTCGCTGCTGGATAAGCCGGACCGCCGCATCGTGCAGATCGAGGCCGAGTATGTCGGCTTTGTCATCCCGAACGAATTCGTTGTCGGATTCGGTCTGGACTTTAATCAGAAATACCGCAATCTGCCGTATGTCGGTGTATTGAAAGAGGAGTGCTATAAGTCATAGATGAATAATAACAACAACAAGAGACCGTTAATCAATCTTGCACCATACATCTTCGTATCATTGTTCTTGCTGATGATGGCCTTTTCGTCACCGACCAGAACGACTTCCACGAACCTGAATTATCGTGAATTCAACGAACTGGTCGCTTCGGAAAAGATCACGTCGGCAAAAGTCTCCATTGACTACAATACGATGACCGTATCCGGTGTATACAAGAATACAGACGGCAGTCAGCATCCGTTCACGGCCATCATCCCGAATACCGAGAAGGCGACCGATGAACTGATCGATGAATTAAAGAAAGTCAACAACGTCACCTTTGTCGATGCCAATGCGTCCAACTATCTTCTGGAGCTGGCATCTTCGATCATTCCGTTGATCCTGTTTGTCGTTGCCGGTGTCTTCATCATGAATCGGATGGGAGCGATGAACTCCAACAAGCAGGCCTTCGATTTCTCCAAGTCCAGAGCACGTTTGGAAGATGACATCCGTGTCCGCTTCGAAGATGTTGCCGGCTGCGATGAAGAAAAAGAAGAGATGGAAGAGATCATTGAATATCTCAAGAACCCGAAGAAGTTTGCTAAGATGGGTGCCCGTATTCCAAAGGGCATCATCATGGTCGGTCCTCCGGGAACCGGTAAGACCTTGCTGGCAAAAGCGGTAGCTGGCGAAGCCAACGTTCCGTTCTACTCCATTTCCGGTTCCGACTTCGTCGAAATGTTCGTCGGTGTCGGTGCCAGCCGTGTCAGAGATATGTTCGCCAAGGCGAAAAAGACTGCGCCGTGTATGATCTTCATCGATGAGATCGATGCCGTCGGCAGACAGCGTGGTGCCGGTTTAGGCGGCGGCCACGATGAAAGAGAACAGACTTTAAACCAGCTCTTGGTTGAACTGGATGGTATGGCTGACAATGCCGGTGTCATCGTTATTGCCGCAACCAACAGACCGGACGTCCTGGATTCCGCTTTGCTCCGTCCGGGCAGATTCGACCGTCAGATCACCGTTTCTCTTCCTGACTTGAAGGGCAGAGAGGCCATTCTGAAGGTCCACGCCAGAAACAAGAAGATCGCCGATTCGGTAGAACTCTCCAATCTGGCAAGACGCACACCGGGCTTCTCGGGTGCGGATCTGGAAAACGTCTTAAACGAAGCTGCGATCTTGGCGGTTCGTGAAAACAAGGATATGATCGAGACACAACAGATCGATGAAGCGATCGACCGTGTCATGATGGGCCCGGCCAAGAAGTCTCGTACTTATGACGACTACACCAAGAAACTGGTGGCATACCATGAAGCAGGCCACGCCATTGTCGGTCTAAACCTGCCGGATGGTGCCATCGTTCAGAAAGTCACTATCATTCCGCGTGGCAACGCAGGTGGCTATAACCTGATCACA
>ONXX01000212.1 GCA_900321955.1 uncultured Bacillota bacterium
CGAAGAGCTTTTTGATGAAGAAAGCATCGAACTGATCTACCTGCATTTCTCCGATCCGTGGCCGAAGAAGCGGACGCACAAGCGCCGTCTGACGTATCCGAGCTTCTTAAGCAGCTATGAGAAAGTGCTGAAAAAGGACGGGGAGCTCATCTTCAAAACCGACAATGCGGATTTCTTTGAAGATTCCTTGGGCTATTTTGAGACCTCGCATTTTACGCTTTTGGAATGCGACCGCGATTACTATAAAGAGGGCGAACCGATGACGGCTTACCAGGCTAAATTCCATGCGGAAGGCAAGCCGATCAACTATGCGAAATACAAGATCAATAAGGTATAATAATAGGGTATGAAAGTTATAAGAAAGATCCTCTGTGTGCTGCTGGTACTGATGATGTGCGGCTGCACCAGCATTAAGAAATATACGGCCTATACGATCTATCCGATCGGTTATCTTTTAAACAGGATCGGCGGCAATCGTATCGAGACCATCTCCATCCAGAACCGTTCTTTAATACAGTGCGCCAATCTGGTGGAAGACTATAACGAGATCCTTTCCGACTCCCTGGTTCTGTTTCACATCGGCGATCTTGAACCGTACATGGATCTTTACAGCAGTAAGATCAAGGAACTTGGCGTCGATCTGAATGCCGGTGATCTGTCGGTATTGAACTGTCTATATGAATACAAGCGCTATACGCCGGTCGTGGTCGACGGCAAGGTGTCTTTCGTCGAAGGATCCTATTATGAAGGCGATATCTTCAATGAGATCGATACCTACGATCTGGATCCCTTCATCTGGCTTTCGCCAAGCGGCATGTATTGCATGGCGAAGGATGTCTATGATTACCTGTCCAACAACTACGTCGAACAGTCCTCATACTTTACCGAGAACTACAAACAGGTTGCCGATGAACTGATTGCCCTGGATGCTTCCTATCAGGCCCTTGCCAGCAAGCTGGTCAAGGAAAACAAGACGATCAAGTTCGTCTCAATGACCGGTTCCTTCGGCTGCTGGCAGAAGGACTTCGGTTTCCAGGTCTATCCGGTCTGTCTGTCCAAGTATGGCGCCTTGCCAAGCGATGCCCAGCTGGAGGCGATCAAGACCCGCATCAAGAACGATGATGTCCGCTTCATTGCCTATGAGCCGAACATGCCGGATGAGATGCTGCAGCTGATGGTGGCTCTGGAAGATGAACTCGGTTTAAAGAGAGTCACGCTTCACAACATCTCTTCCCTGACCGCTTCGCAGATCGAGTCAGGCAAGGATTACCTGTCTTTGATGTATGAGAACCTCAGCGTTCTCGACAGTATTGCGACTTCCTCTGCTCCTTCCGGAGCTTCCAACGAAACTGTGAATGTGGAGGCTGAATAAATGAAACTCTTGCTGATCGATGGAAACTCTGTCTTATTCAGAGGCTTCTATGCGACATATTATGGAAATATCATGAAAACTTCCAAAGGCGTATACACGAATGCGGTATACGCTTTTGCGAATATGCTGAACAAGGCGATCAAGACGATCCAGCCTGATTACTGTGCTGTGGCCTTTGATAAGGGGAAGCATACCTTCCGCCATGATTTTGCCCCGGACTACAAGGCAGGCAGAAGAGAGACGCCGGAAGAACTGGTCGGACAGTTCCAGCTGGTCAGAGAGATGCTGGAAGCCTATCAGATTCCTTATTTTGAGTTTGATACGATCGAAGCAGATGACATCATCGGTTCTCTGGCCAAGAAATACCAGATCGAGACCTGTGTCCTTTCTTCCGACCGGGATATGCTGCAGCTGATCGATGATACGACCAGTGTCTATGTCATGCGCAAGGGCATGAGCGATATCGCCAAGATGGATGAAGCGGCTTTGAAGGAAGAATACGGCCTCAAGCCTTACCAGATCATTGATTATAAGGGACTTGCCGGCGATAAGTCCGACAACATCAAGGGTGTTGAAGGAATCGGCGACAAGACGGCAGTCAAACTGCTCAATGATTTTGATACCTGCGAAGGGATCTACGAACACATCGATGAGATCAAGGGAAAGCTGCAGGAGAAACTGATCCGTGACAAGGAATCCTGTTTTCTGTCCAAGCGTCTGGCGACGATCAAGACCGATGTCGATATCGAAGGGGATCTGAATGATCTGAAGCTTCATGTCGATGAAAAGGGAAAGAATGATTTCTTTGAAAAATACGAAATGTATTCTCTGATCCGCAAGATCGATGAACCGAAAAAGGAAGAAGAAAGCGACGCAAAGATCGTCGATAAGATCTCAAAGGATCTTT
>ONXX01000209.1 GCA_900321955.1 uncultured Bacillota bacterium
AGATCTGTTTTGCCAGCAGGGTGACGTCGATGATGCGCTTCTTTTGGACACGTTCGATGGCCGTCTTCAGGGAAACATGGGTCGAGACGTGGATGGTCTTGAGTTTTTCTGACCACAATAACATCGCATAATTCTTAGTGCCGGTGAGCTGACCCAGGATCTCGGTGTGGCCGGCGTAGCTGTAGCCGCCCGCGTGCAAGGCTTCCTTGTTTAAAGGGCAGGTGACGATGGCTTTGACTTTCTGACTCATGGCGTCTTTGACGGCGTTTTCCAGATAGAGGTAGGCGGCCTTGCCACAGGCAGGGGAAAGGACACCGATATTGAAGTCTTTCATCTTAAGATCGGCACAGTCGATGATGTTGAGGTGTTTTTCTAAAGCGTCTTTTGGTTCATTGATCTTTAAAAGCGGATAGTGATAAGCGTGCTTTTCGTTATAGAAAGACAGGACGTCAAAAGATCCGTAGACGATGACTTCGTCAAGGTAAGAGGGCATCGCTTTGAGGATGATCTCAGGTCCGACACCGGCGCAGTCGCCGATGGTGATGGCTAGCCGTTTTTCCATGCGCCTCCTTTCTGTGGCTTCAGATATTTCTTTTTGATCTTGCATATATAGGGACTGAAAGGCTCGTCATCGCCATGTAACATCGTGCAGCGGGCTTCCATGACTTGCCCCAGAAGTAAGAAGGCTTCCTGTGGGGTGAAGTCATAGTCTTTGACCATCCAGTCGATGAGTTCGTGACAGGCCTCCGTAAAGGAATCTTTGATTTTGATGTTGTTGGCGATGGTCATGAGGTAGTCTTCGTTTTCTAAGCGGATCCATTTCCTGGAACGATAGCCTTCAAGAAGGTCGACCTTCAGGGTGACTGTCGCCTGACATTCGATGCCCCCGCCATGGGGGATCTCGCCATCGCCCATGATGGCGTGGCAGTCACCGACATGAAGCAATGCGCCTTCCACATTGATCGGCAGATAGATGGTGGTGCCCGGGCAGACTTCCTGAACATCCATGTTGCCGCCGTTTTCATAGGCATAGCGGTTGCTTTGAGCTTCGCCTTTCGGGGCGGTGCCGATCGTACCGATCATCGGAATGACAGGCAGTTTTAATTCTTTCGACCAGTCAATATACGTATCTTTGATTTCAACGGTCTTGGTGACGACATCCCAGTCGTTGGGATAGATCAATTGGGACAAAGGATTGCGCCAGCCGGCAAAACCGGTGTAGCCAAGTTTGCCGGGTTTGATATCAAGAATATGCACGGCCAAAGTATCGCCGGGACGGGCGTCTTTGATCCGGATGACCGTACAAAGATTCGGACCTTTGGATTTGGACGGGTCCCAGAGATCTTCCTTCTTGTTTAGCCAGTCGCCGCCGTTGAGCTGGGTCTTGACGATAAAGGTCTCGCCGGCTTCTACTTCGATGGCGGGGAGGTTGTCTTTGGAAAGCTGATTATAGACATGATCGATATTTGCGGTTTTCATCAATTCAATTATAAATGGAAACGGGAATTCGTTGAGATTACACTTGGGTATGCCTTACCAAAACAGAGGTTTAATTAGGCAATTTTTTATGCCTGAGTATGTGGCGGATGCCTGGTCAGTGTTATAAGGATACGGAGAATAAGTGTTCCCATATTTTCGGTCTGTCATACATGATAGAATAATGGATATAGATCGGATGCGATCGGGAGGTTAGGAAGATGAGGACTCTGGTGAAAAACGGCACGATCGTCGATCCGGATAAGATCAGGGTCGATGAAAGCGTTCCTGACTTCAAACCTGAGGGCATCGAACATGTCTTCATCAATGGCAGACAGGTCATGGATAAGGAGACTTATATCAGTTCAAAGGCCGGCGAACTGATCCTGAGAAAAGGAACGTAGGCATAGGAAAGGAGAAAGGGATCATGGTGATCGTTCTGGCATGTGTTTTTCTGGGTCTTTGCGCAGCACTTGCGGCTGTCGTCATAAAGAAGACGATGATCGATGAGGAACCGGGAAGCAGAACAGCATTGTATGTCGTCACAGAAAAAGAGGATGGCGAAAAGAGCGTCCATCCGCTGCATTGAGAGATAAAAACACCTCTGACCGTTGATGGATCAGAGGTGTTTTCTATCATTCCACTTTGAAGTTGTAGACCGGTTTGATGATTTTGATGATCTCTGCGGTCGGAGCGATGTTTTCGACGATCTCGTCCATGCCTTTGTAGGCCATCGGGCTTTCGTCCAGGGTCTTCACGGTGGCGGTCGTCGTGTAGATACAGCTTATGGCGAAGATAGAAACAGGATGTAACGGAAAG
>ONXX01000208.1 GCA_900321955.1 uncultured Bacillota bacterium
TTACCTCTGTACTCTGCCTGAAGCATCGCCGCCGGCCAAAGCCTTGACCTCAGCTTCAGAAACCAGGTTGAAGTCCGTCGGAATCGTGTGCTTCAAAGCACTTGCGGCAACAGCGAACTCTAAGGCATCAGCCTGATTGTCCATGGTTAATAAACCATGAATGACACCACCGGAGAAAGAATCGCCGCCACCGACTCTGTCGATGATCGGGAAGATATCGTAACGCTTGGATTCATAGAATTCCTTGCCGTTATAGATCAAAGCCTTCCAGCCGTTATGCGTTGCAGAGAAGGATTCTCTTAATGTGGAAATGACATACTTGAAGCCGAATTCTTCAGCCATCTGCTTGAAGATTTCCTTGTAGCCTTCTGCATCGGTCTTGCCGGCAGTGACATCGGATTTCGGTTTGAAGCCTAAGCAGAGTTCTGCATCTTCTTCGTTACCGATACAGACATCAACATACTTCATCAAAGGTCTCATGATGGAGATGGCCTTTTCTGAAGACCAGAGTTTCTTACGGAAGTTTAAGTCACAGGAAACAGTAGCGCCTGCCTTCTTTGCGGCAATCAAAGCCAGTTCCAGGTTCTTTGCGGAAGCATCGGAAATAGCTGGCGTAATGCCTGACCAGTGGAACCAGTCAGCGCCTTCGAAGATCTTGTCGAAATCGAAGTCTTCCGGTGTAGCTTCTGCAACCGAAGCGTGTGCACGGTCATAGATGACCTTGGAAGGGCGCATGGAAGCACCTGTCTCCAGATAGTAGATACCTAAACGGTCGCCGCCTCTGGCAACATACTCGGTATGAACGCCGTATCTTCTTAAAGCGTTGATAGCGCACTGGCCGATTTCATGAGCCGGAACCTTGGAAACAAAGTAAGCTTCATGGCCATAGTTGGCAAGAGAAACTGCGACATTGGCTTCGCCGCCGCCGTAACATGCATCAAATGTATCGGTCTGAACAAAACGTGAATTTCCCGGAGTCGATAATCTGAGCATGATTTCGCCCATTGTTACAACTTTCATTTTTTACTCTCCTTTTTCTTATTTCGTAAGATGGATGCCGAATCCACCGATCTCTTCATTGAAGTAAATGAACTTCATGTTGCCCTTCTCATCATAAGTCGCCGTAGACTCATCGAAGGTATAACCTAAAGACTCATAGTATCTCTTGGCTCTGTCGACATTGTTGACGCCGATAGCGATGTGGCCGTGTTTGCCTTTTGCCTTGGCAGCAGACATGACCTCTACAAAGTCAGAACCAAACCAGCCCTTGGAAGTTTCTCTGACTTCACCGCCGAATAACTTCGCAAACTGTTCAGCCAGCTGAGCTCCATTGCCGTTTTCTTCATTGACGGCGACGTGCTTGATGTGGACGCCTAACATTGCCTTGACAGCGCCTCTGGTTAAGGATTCGATCTTGGCGAAATCACCGGCTTCGATCGCCTTCTTGTCGATCATCCAGGTACCACCGCAAGCTAAGATGACTGGATCGTTGAGGTAGTCATTGACGTTGTTTTCTTTGATACCGCCGGTCGGCATGAATTTCAGTTTATTATACGGAGCAGAAAGAGCCTTGATCATTTTTAAACCGCCTAAAGGTTCTGCCGGGAAGAATTTGACAACTTCCAGGCCAAACGCGGAAGCAGTTTCCAGGTCAGCGGCATTGGCTGTACCAGGTAAAATTGGGATACCTCTTTCCTGGCAGTACGCGATCGTATCCGCATTGGTACCAGGGGAAACGATAAATTCCGCACCGGCATCGATTGCTGAATCGACCTGTTCACGGTTTAAGACTGTACCGGCACCGATAATCATGTCCGGGCAAGCCTTTCTCATTTCGATCATCGCATCATGGGCAGCAGCTGTTCTATAAGTAACTTCTGCAACAGGCAGACCGCCGGCACATAAAGCCTTTGCCAGAGGGGCTGCATCTTCAACGCGATCCAAAGCAATTACCGGTACGATACCGATGTCATGGATCTTCTTACAAATATCGTTCATCTTTTCTCCTCCCTTAATGAATCAATGTATTTGAGGTCTTTTTCCGAGACCTGCTTCATCCAATCGACTCTCGCCGATGGATCTTTGCCTTTGTTGTTGTACTCCTTGAACTGGCTCTTTTCTTCCGCCCAAGGTTTATTCCAGTTGTGATAGCCTTCCGCTTTGATATGATCACCGATCTTGGAGTCAATGATGAAACACTTGGCATCATCCCGCCATGGCCTGGCCAGATAGACGGAATCCTTCATATCCTCTTCACTGGTGAAATCACAATTATCGAATATGAAGCCGTAGTTCTCATCCTCCGGCGTATTCGGTGCACATCATCCTCCGGCGTATTCGGTGCACATACGTAACCGTTGATTTCCTTATGGATGTTGCGGGAGCGAATCTCGCAATGACGCAGATACCCTTCCCCGCCGCCGTAGATGAAATCCACCGAACCTTCGATCAGACAGTTTTCAAAGTATGCGAAGCGCATCTTTCTATCCCTGTCCTTTAAAGGACCGACAAAGCCTCTTTCCTCATACTCTTTTTCCGGCAGAGGCGCCAGAAACAAGGTGTCCTGATACGATGAGATCTTGCAATCGTAAGCCTTAAAATCATCACCGTCGATCATTAATGCAATCGCCTGGCCATGTTCATAGCCGGAATCATTGACGACTGTAACATTTTTGAATGTGACATTGGCCGCATCGACAAACACCGTATAGGTACGAAAGGTTCCCCGCTTATAGCCATCCTCCAGGATCTCATAAGCGCACAAGTTGTTGATGATCGCGCCGTTTGTCAATGTGACATTCGGCTTATCAATTACAACCTGTTCACGGAATGTCTTGCCTTTCAGATCAATACAAACTTCTTCCTTGTTGTCCTTATCGATCAAAGCAAACAATTCGCTTAAGCTATCAAACTGCTCGATATCAAGATTAGTCATTGAAACCGAGATAGTTTACAGCGTTGTTGTAGGAAATATCTTCAATAATCTCCTTTAAGACCTTATCGTCATTCGGATACTCACCGTTTTCAACTAAAGTACCGATGAAGTCACATAAGATCCTTCTGAAGTATTCATGTCTTGTGTAAGATAAGAAACTTCTGGAGTCCGTCAGCATACCGATGAAGTTTGCCAGCATGCCGTCATTGGCCAAAGTTTCCATCTGTTCCTGCATGCCCTTCTTGTGATCATTGAACCACCAGGCGGAACCATGCTGGAGCTTGCCCTTGATGCCATCGCCCTGGAAGCAGTTCATCGTCGTGACGATGGCTGCGTTGTCATTCGGATTGAGCGAATAGATAATGGTTCTCGGCAGATTGCCTTCGACATTCAGAGAATTGAGGAAGTCAGCCATCTCGGAAGATGGTGCGTAGTTGTTGATCGTATCGTAGCCGGTATCCGGACCTAAGATATCAAACATCTTCTTGTTGTTGTCTCTCTTGCATCCATAATGAAGCTGCATTGCCCAGCCCTTCTTGGTATAGACAGAAGCCAGATGTCTCATGAAGGCGGTCTTGAAGATCAGTTCTTCTTTTCTGGTGACCATCTCACCGCCAAGTCTCTTGGCGAAGATCTCTTCGACCTTTTCTTCACTTGCCGGTTCATACATCACGTATTCCAAGGCGTGGTCACTTGCACGGCAGCCCATCGAGGCAAAGAATTCGATACGGGAATCAATAGCCGCACACAGATCCTTGAAGGATTTGATGGTCATGCCGGAAGCTGTTTCCAGTTTCTTGACATAATCCAGATAATCGACTTTTTCGATGTTGTTGGCCTTATCCGGTCTGAAACAAGGAACGACCAGCGTCTTCATCGTCTTGTCTTCCTGCAAGAGCTTATGGGTTGCCAGATCATCGCAAGGATCATCGGTTGTGCAGACGATGTTAACTTTGGAATCTTCCAGAATCTTTCTGACGGTTAACGTCTTTAAGACTTCGCTGCACTTATTGAATATTTCTTCGGCATTGTCTTCTGTCAAAGGTTCATAGATGCCGAAATATCTCTGCAATTCCAGATGAGACCAGTGATACAAAGGATTACCGATCAGATGGGACAACGTCTTTGCCCAGGCTTTGAATTTGTCCAAGTCAGAAGCATCGCCAGTGATGTATTTTTCATCAATACCGTTGGCACGCATCTGCCTCCACTTGTAGTGGTCACCGCCCAGCCAGACTTCCGTGATGGTTGAGAATTGTTTGTTGTCGTAGATCTCTTTCTGTGAGATGTGGCAATGATAGTCGATGATCGGCATCTTTTCTGCATAATCGTGATAAAGATGCTTCGCTGTTTCATTGCTTAAGAGAAAATCTTTTCCCATGAATTCTTTCATATTGGTC
>ONXX01000225.1 GCA_900321955.1 uncultured Bacillota bacterium
GCCAACGCCCGATTCTTCCCGGACTGCTCGATCATTCTAAAAGAGACGCCGGAAAAGTTTGAAGCAGGAACGCCTTGCATTGAAGGCGTGCTCGGCTTGAATAAGGCCGTGCAGTATTTAAACTCGCTTGGCATGGAAAACGTGGAAGCCTATGGGGAAGAACTGAGCGATTATTTTATCTCCCAGCTGGAGAAACTCGACAACATCGAGATCTACAATCGCGGATCAAAAGCCGGCATTGTCGCATTCAATATCAAAGGCATCTTTTCGCAGGATGCAGCCGGTTATTTCAATAAGATGGGCATTGCCGTAAGAACCGGCAACCATTGCGCAAAAATGCTGAACAACATCATCGATGTCAACGATACGATCCGTGCTTCTTTCTATGTCTACAATACGAAGGAAGAGATTGACCGTTTCGTTGAGGTGATCAAAGATACGACGTTAGAGAAATGTGTGGATAGTTTATTATGATGGACAAAGAAATAAAAAGAGAGATCATGCTGGATCATTACAATCATCCCAACAACAAGATGAGTGTCAATGATGAACGCTATAAGATGGTACATAATGCTTCCGATTCCTGCATCGACGACATTACGGTCTACATGCTGGCGGAGGACGGGGTGATCAAAGACGTCAAATTTGACGGCATCGGCTGTACGATCTGTACCGCATCAACCGATATTATGTGCGATCTGATCACGGGCAAGACATATTCGGAAGCCCGTGAGATCATCAATGAATACTACAAAATGGTCGATGAAAAGCCATTTGATGAAGACAAGCTGGATGAAGCCAATGCTTTTGATACACTGTATCAGCAGGCCAACCGCATCAAATGCGGCACCATCGGCATCCATGCGATCGAGGATCTGATCAATGAATACGACAAATAAGGATATCCTGGAATCGCAGGACGATTATAAGTACGACTTTAAGGATAAGGATGTCACCATATTCAATACCGGCAAGGGCTTGAGCGAAGAAGTCATTCGTGAGATCTCCGCTGCCAAAAACGAACCGGACTGGATGCTGGAGATCCGTCTTAAGGCTTATCATAAGTTTTTGGAAATGCCGCTTCCGAAATGGGGACCGGATCTTTCCGAAATTGACTTCAACGATTTTACTTACTATAAGAAACCAAGTGAGAGAGTTGAAAAGACCTGGGATGCCGTACCGGAAACCATCAAAAATACATTTGAAAAGCTGAAGATCCCTGAGTCAGAACGCAAGTTTTTAGCGGGCGTATCCACGCAATACGAATCCGAAGTGGTTTACCACAACATGCTGGAAGAAGTGGAATCCAAGGGCGTCATCTTCTACGATACCGATACTGCCTTAAAGAAGTGTCCGGAATTATTCAAAGAGTACTTCGGCAAGGTTGTATCCTATGCCGACAATAAGTTTGCCGCACTCAATACGGCGGTCTGGTCAGGCGGTTCCTTCATCTATGTGCCAAAAGGCGTCAAATTGGAGAAGCCATTACAGTCGTATTTCCGCATCAATTCCGAACAGATGGGCCAGTTTGAAAGAACGCTGATCATTTGCGAAGAATGTTCTGACTTGCATTATGTGGAAGGCTGTACAGCACCAAAGTATTCCAACGATTCCTTACATGCGGCAGTCGTTGAGATCTATGTCAAAAAGAACGCCAAATGCCGTTATTCGACCGTTCAGAACTGGTCATCGAATATCCTCAACCTGGTCACCAAGCGTACCCTGGTGGAAGAAAACGGCGTCATGGAATGGATCGACGGCAATGTCGGTTCCCATATCAATATGAAGTATCCGGCCTGCATCCTGGCAGGAGAGAATGCCAAAGGTGTCTGTATTTCCATCGCTGTCGGATCCTTCAAACAGATACAGGATGCCGGTGCAAAGATGATCCATCTTGCCCCGCATACTTCTTCAACCATCATTTCCAAGTCTTTGGCAAGAACCGGCGGCAAGGTAAATTACCGTGGCACCGTCTCGATGTCGGAAAAAGCTGCTTACTCCAAAGCGAAAGTGGAGTGTGATACATTGATCCTGGATGATATCTCATCTTCCGATACCATCCCG
>ONXX01000205.1:0-2352 GCA_900321955.1 uncultured Bacillota bacterium
CGGAAAAAACGAATTTCTTGCGGATATTGACGCGCTTGCCGCTTTTTATCAGAAGGAACTGCACAACCTAATATTTCCACGAAAAACATAAATAATTATTTTGCAGTTATTCCACCTGAAACTATTCGTGAACAAATTGTTTCTTCACTCGAAGTAAGATGCACTCACATTGATTCCATCATAGAGAAGGGCACGGAAATCAGACTCGGCGTCAAGACGGAAAAGATCAATGTCTTTGATGAAAGCGGCAGCGAAAACCTGGTGGAAGGCGTAATCAACGATTACGACGTTTATACAAAAGAGGCTTAAGATGAACAAGAAGTCCAACAAAAACCTCGATATCTGGAAACTGGTCTCTCTGGCCATCCTTTTCCTGTATATCCTGTTCCTGCTGTATCCGCTGTATAAGCTGCTGCAGAACGCCTTCTTTACCAGTGAAGGGAAATTCACTTTAGAGCAGTTTAAGTCTTTCTTTTCGCAGTCTTATTATGTCGAATCGATTTTCAACAGCCTGAAGGTCTCCGGCCTGGCGACCATCCTGACCTTGATCATCGGCATCCCTCTGGCCTATTTCTATCAGATGTACGAGATCAAAGGAAAGACGGTCCTGCAGGTGCTGATCATCCTGTGTTCGATGTCTGCGCCGTTTATCGGTGCCTATTCCTGGATCATGCTGTTAGGAAGAGGGGGTATCATCACTCAGCTGATCGAAAGTATCACCCATACCAGAATGCCGAGTATCTATGGCTTCAACGGTATCCTGCTGGTTTTGGCCTTGCAGTTATTCCCGTTAGTCTTCCTGTATGTATCGGGTGCTTTGAAGAATATTGATAATTCACTGCTGGAAGCTTCTGAAAACATGGGCTGTTCCGGCTTTAAGCGCTTTTTCAAGATCGTCATCCCATTATGTATGCCGACGATCATTGCCGCTACACTGATGGTCTTCATGAGAGCGTTTGCCGATTTCGGTACGCCGTTATTGATCGGTGAAGGATACCAGACTTTCCCGGTCATCATCTACAAGACGTATTTTGCCGAAACCGGTTCCGATCATAATTTCGGTGCGGCAATTTCCGTCATCGCCATAGTAATCACGGCAGTCATCTTCCTGATTCAACGATATGTAAACAATCAGTTCCGTTTCACGATGAATGCCATGCATTCGATCGAGAGAAAGAAGATCACCGGCATCAAAAATGTGCTGATCAACTTCTACTGCTGGTTTGTCGTAGCGCTTGCCTTTATGCCGCAGGTCTACGTCATGTATACTTCCTTCCAGAAGACTTCCGGCAAGATCTTCTTACCGGGCTATTCTCTGGATTCCTATCGCTTTGCCTTCACTCATCTGAAGAATGCGATTCCAAATACTTTCTTAATCGGCGGACTGGCTTTGATCATCGTCATTCTTCTGGCCATCCTGATCGCTTATCTGGTAGTCCGCAGAAGCAATCTCATCAACAAGATCATCGATACGCTGTCCATGGTTCCTTACATCATTCCGGGCTCCGTTGTCGGTATTGCCTTGCTGATGGCCTTCAATAAAAAGCCGCTGGTCCTTGCCGGTACGGTCACGATCATGATCATCGCACTGGTCATTCGTCGTATCCCGTACACGATCCGATCTTCTACGGCAACCCTGCAGCAGATTCCGATGTCGATCGAAGAGGCGGCGATCTCTCTTGGTTCTTCCAAACTGAAAGCCTTCTTTACGATCACTGTGCCGATGATGGCCAACGGCATCCTGTCCGGTGCCATCATGTCCTGGGTCACGATCATTACGGAACTTTCTACGGCGATCATCTTATACAACCTGAAGACGATCACCCTGACACTGGCAACCTATACCTATGTATCGAGAGGAAACTACGGCATCGCCGCTGCCTATGCGACGATCTTAACGGCCGCAACAGTCATCTCCTTACTGGTGTATATGAAAGTTACCGGAAACAAAGAGATCTCATTCTAAGCCGACGAAACGTCGGCTTTTTCTTTACTGAAAGAAAGTACCCTTATGATGTATAATTGATGTATGATCGGTTTTGTAAGAGGTATAGTTCATTCGTATGGGGCGGATTACGTCCTCATCGATACCGGTGCTGTGGGTTACCGTATTAATTTTTATCATCCCGAAGCACTGAGTAAAGGAAAGGAAATGATCATCTATACTTACCAGAACGTCAGGGAAGACGAACTGAGCCTTTATGGTTTCCTTTCTTTGGAAGAATATGATCTGTTCACAAAACTGATTTCCGTCAAAGGACTGGGTCCCAAGATCGCTTCCAACATCCTGTCCAGGGCGAGTGTGGACGCCATTATTACCGCTGTTGAAAACGGTGATGTGGATTTCATACG
>ONXX01000205.1:2363-3232 GCA_900321955.1 uncultured Bacillota bacterium
TACGCCGTATGCCGGGCATAGGAAACAAGACGGCATCGCAGATCATTCTTGATCTCAAGGGCAAGCTGGTGGAAAGCGGCAACGAGATTCCGAATGAGGATCTTGGCGACGTTGAGCAGGCGCTCAAGGCCTTAGGCTACAAGAATACCGAGATCCGTCCGGTCCTTAAAAAACTGGCAAAAGAAAAAGGTTCGAGTGATGAATTGGTCAGAAAAGCTCTGGCAATGCTCATGAAGTAAAAAACATTTATGGAAGAAGAAAACAAAGTATTATCTGCGGACAAGCAGGCAAACGATGACGATGCCAGTCTCAGGCCGCAAACGCTGAAAGAATATGTTGGACAGACCGATCTCAAGGAAAACCTTGAGGTCTTTATCGAAGCTGCCAAGATGCGTGACGAAGCCCTGGACCATGTCTTGCTTTATGGTCCTCCGGGTTTAGGCAAGACGACAATGGCCTATATCCTGGCCAACGAGATGGGCACCAACATCAAGACAACGACTGGTCCGAGTATCGAAAAGGCCGGTGATCTGGCAGCCATCCTTTCTTCCTTGCAGGAAGGGGATGTCCTGTTTATCGATGAGATCCATCGTCTGCCGAAGATCGTTGAAGAAGTATTGTATTCGGCGATGGAAGATTTCTACATCGATATCGTTGTCGGACAGGCGGAAGCGGCGAAATCGATCCGTCTGGAACTGCCGCCTTTCACACTGGTCGGCGCAACGACCAGAGCCGGTGCAATTTCTTCGCCGCTGCGTGACCGTTTCGGCATCACGTCCAAATTAAACTATTATACAAATGAGGAACTTGCTTCGATTGTACGCCGGACTTCCAAAGTCTTCGGTGCGCAAATCGATGAGGAAGCCGTC
>ONXX01000202.1 GCA_900321955.1 uncultured Bacillota bacterium
CAGACAACAGCTGGTCATGATAGTTCTCTTCACACAGGATACCGTCATATTTCTCTGCAAGCAGTTTTACCATGGTTGATTTGCCTGCATAGGCCGTACCAGTAATAAAATACGCGTAGTCAAGCCTCATGTCTTACTCCACATTCTTCGGCTCATACGGCACGGAAATAAAGTCTTTCTTTTGGTGGTACAAGTAGCATACCGTCTCGACATGCTGCGTATACGGAAACATATCAACCGGGATGATCTTCTTGATTGAATAATACCGTTTTAAATACGAAAGATCTCTTTTCAAAGTGACAGGGTTGCACGAAATATAGACGATCTTATCCGGTGATAGTTTTATCGCGGAAGACATAAAACGTTTATCCGATCCTGCCCTTGGCGGATCCATGATCAGTGCATCGCAATGGCTCTTTCGTTTTGAAAGATCTTCCATATACTTCCCGGCATCCTCACATATAAAATCGACGTTATAGATCTCATTCATTTTCTTGTTTCTATCAGCATCTTTGACAGCAGAAAGATTTGATTCCACGCCATAGACCTTAAACGCATTACGGCTGGCATAAAGTCCAATCGTTCCCGTTCCGCAATAGGCATCAATGACCGATTCGTTGTCCTTTAATTCAAGTAAATCCACTGCCGTTTTATACAAGACTTCCGTCTGATGCCGATTGACCTGATAAAAGGATGCAGGAGAAATACGGAACTTAAGATCAAAGAGCTGATCAACAATATACCCTTTTCCAAATAAAACGTTATTCTTGTTTCCGAGAATGGCAGAAGTTCTTTGATGGTTGATATTGTGAACGATCGTCTTAACTTCCGGGTTATAGTGTAAGATCTGTTTAATCAAAAGGTCCTTCTTTACTAGATTCATTGATCCCGTCACAAGAACCAGCATGACATCCCCGTCCTTGTTTGAACGGATCAGGGCATGACGCAGACAGCCTTTATTCAAACGCTCATCATAGATCGGGATGCGGTTGGAAATGACAATACGTTTTAAAGAAGAATAGACTTTATTGATCAAAGGATCGCAGATCATGCACTCATCAATCGGCAGGATCATGTGGCTTTCCGGAATGTAATAGCCGCATATGATATGGTGCTTGTCATCGTAGCCGAAACTGATCTGCATCTTATTGCGGTAATGACTGCTTTCTTTGCATGGAATGATCTTTTCCACATGGCAAAAACAAGAGAGCAGTTCTTCAACTCTTCTTTGTTTCTCTTCAAGCTGTTTTTCATATGCCATCCCCTGGTATTGGCATCCGCCGCAATAAGAGGATACAGGACATTTCTTCATTTTATTTTAATGTTAAAGCGCACACGCATTCCGTGTGAATCGTATAAGGAAACATATCGACCGGATGGATATCCGATACATCATAATCCCCTTTTAATAATTCGAGGTCTCTGGCTAAGGTTGCCGGATTGCAGGAAACATAGACGATATGCCTGATCCTGTTTTTGATTAAAGAGTCGATCAGATCTTTGGAGATCCCCTTTCTCGGCGGATCCAGTATGACGATGTCCTTGTCTTTCAGATAGACATCCATATCTTTGGATGCATCGGCTAAGATGAAATCGGCATTCTCAATATGATTGAGTTTCGCGTTGTCTCTGGCGTTATCCACTGCCTCCTTGACGATCTCCACGCCGGTCACTTTGGATGCATAACGGCTCAGATACAAGGAGATCGTACCGATGCCGCAATACAGATCCAGAACTCTGCTGTCTGAATCCAAGTCTGCCAGTTCCTTGACCTTGGCGTAAAGTTTCAGCATCTGCTGATGGTTGACCTGATAGAAGGATTTTAAAGAAAGTTTGACTTTGATGCCGTCAAATTCGTCGTAGATATAATCTCTTCCATAGAGCAGCTTTTCTTCCTTGCCTAAAATGACGTTGGTCTTCCGGTCATTGAGATTTGCGATCACCGAAACGATATTGGGATACTTATCGACCATCGTTTTTGTGACATCGCTTAAATCAACCGAAAAATCATTGACGATAAATCCCAGCATCACTTCATTGCTGCCCTTGCCGTGTTTGATCAGAATATGACGGATATACGGTTCCAATTTTGTATTTAGAATCAGTTTTTTCAGATCGGCGATCATTTCATTGGCGATCTTGGATTCAATCAGACAATCCTCAAATTCAACGATATCATTCGAGAACTTGCGGAAAAAACCCATCTTGTGATCGGCAACCGGGATCTGAACCTTATTGCGGTAATAGAAAGGATCATCGCAGCCGATGATGTCATTGACCTTGTATCCCGGGAAGGTATTGATCAATACTTCCTTCTTTAAATCCAGCTGATAGGAATAATCAATGTGGCGGTAATCGCAGCCGCCGCATTTATAAGCGATCGGACAATCAAGGTCTTTGCGGTAAGGAGATCTGACGATCAGTTTGTCGAT
>ONXX01000201.1 GCA_900321955.1 uncultured Bacillota bacterium
CTCCTTCATCAGGGCGATGTCTTCCTTATAGCGGTGATAGTGGTCGGAAGCGACAGAGAAGTCACAGATCGAAGGATCGATCTTGCGCACATCCATGACCGAAAGGCCTTTACCATCTTCCCTTGCAGCTCCTTCACACTGAAACGATGCGGAAGAAGAACCCCAGAGAAAATCTTGTGGAAAATCGTTGATCTTTCTTGTTTCCATACTCCTCCTTTGAAAAAGGGACATAAAGTCCCTTATGAATTAATCCTCGTCGAAACCGATGAGCCAGGTCGCAACAAATCCCAGAACAGTTGCGATAATTGCAGCGGCAACCGCCAGATAGAAATTGCTCATGGAATCCGGAGCCATGAAGATCGGCAGCGTCAGGAATGAGCAGGATGCCGTCGCATAGGCACGGATATCAAAGATACCGATGAAAAGACCCGTAATAGCAGCGCCGATCAAAGCACCGATCAAAGGTTTCTTCAGACGGATCAGGACACCGTATAAAGCAGGTTCGGTGACTGACAGTAAGGCAGTAATACCGGTTGAAATACCAGCTGTCTTGTTTTCCGTCTTCTTAGCCTTGAGACCTACGGCCAATGCAGCACCAGCAATCGCCAGGTTACCGGCAAGAGCCTTGGAGAAGAGCAGAGATGAACCATAAGTCGTGATTTCGTTGACGATCAAAGGCGTAATGACTGTATGCATACCAACCATAACCAGCAGCGGATGCAAAGCAGAAAGGATAACCATTGAAATACCGCCCAGGCTTGTGATTGCAACACAGAAGTTAGCAAGCGCCTGACCAATCCAGGTACCGATCGGACCCAGGACCAGCAACGTCAACGGGAACATAATGATAGCCAAAATTGTCGGACGTGTGATCGAAACGATGGACTTCGGAGAATACTTGACGATGTAGCGGTCAATGAAAGCCATGACCGGAACCATCAGTAATGCCGGAACGATGTTGGATGTATACTTCACGCTTGTGATTGGCAAACCGAAGATCTTCAGATCCGCAACACCGGAGATCGCCGGCGTGCATAATGCCAGGACGATGAATGCCGCAACATATTCGTTGGTCTTGAGTCTTCTTGCAGCAGCAAATGCTACGAAGACCGGCAGATAGGAATAAGCTGCGTTTGCCAGCGTGTTGAACAGCTGGTAAGTCATTCCGGCTGTATCGACTTTGAAGACGTTTGCACAAAGCGCAAGTACAGCAGAAATCATACCGGAACCAATCAGTACGGTCAAAGACGGTGTGACGGAACCGGAGATGTAGGATAAGATCGTGTTCCAGATGCTTTCCTTTTCACCATCCAGATTTTCCTTGACGACTTCCTGTGCCTGAGCACTTGGAACTAACGGTGCCAGCTCGTTGTAGAGCTGTTCAACATCCGGACCGATGACGATCTGGTACTGGCCACCTTTGTAGACAACACCCTGAATGCCTTCGAGCTTCTTCAGCTCTTCTTCTTTTGCTTTTGTCTTATCGTTCAGTGTCAGGCGCAAACGTGTCATGCAGTGAGTGTGTGCACTGATGTTTTCCTTGCCCCCTACGAGTTCTACGATAGCAGCAGCTGTTTTTTTGTAATCCATATTTTCTCCTTTCGATGTATTTTGAAGCGGGTCAGCGTAACAACCTCGCTATATGGATCGTGAGATAAGTATATTCATTTTCCTCGATCTGATATCCGTATTTTTCTTTGATCTTTTCACCGATCAGTTTTGCGCATTTATACTCATTGGCATAGCGCAGATTGATGTGTTTGTTGATCTCCATATCCTCATCTTCCGCAAGGAAGGTGTTTTTGACCATCCGCTTGGCAAAAAACTGCAGATGGGTGACGAATCTCTGGAAATTGACATCATCGTTGTTGAGCTTAATGTTGAAATACTCTTCCACCGTCGAAACACTCATAGAAACGATACCGGTCGCTGTATAGACGTCTTTGATGTCGGTATCAAGCTGGGCGTTGATGATATGTAAGGTGATAAAAGCCGCTTCCTGTTTATCGACATCAACTCCGAAATCGGAGATCATCATATCGATGATATCTTCAGCAATCTTGTATTCATCTTTGTAAAGATAGCGTACATTAAAAGAAAGCATCGTGTCAAAACGGACGCCTTTCTCATTTCTTTCGATGCAGGAATAGATATGATCGGTCAAAGGGACCAGGATCCTTTTGGAGATCTTCCTCGGACTGCAACGGATGATGTAATCCGTTGCCTTGACTCCGAACTTTACAACATCATAGGGGATTTCATTAAAAAAGGAAGCCAGGGTCGGATCGATGCTTTCGCTTTGAAGGACATAGGTCTTTTCGATCTTCAAAGGATCGATCTTCTGACCGACCTTTCCGTTAAAACCGATACCTTTACCAAAGACAATCACTTCTCCGTTATCATCCCTGGAGACGACAACATTGTTGTTGATGATCT
>ONXX01000199.1 GCA_900321955.1 uncultured Bacillota bacterium
TCGTCTACGACATGATTATGGAGTTCAAAAAAATTGAAGAAAACTTTGCGCTCATGCCGAAGTATCATCCGGGAAACGCCGCATACAAGAGATACCAGTCGCACACCAAGGAAACGGTGCGTGACGGTGCGATCCAGGGCGCACAGATGAAATTCAAGATCTTCGACTCGGATAAACTGCGCAGGGTTTTGTCTGAACCGGGGATCAACTTCAACACAATCAATTTCAAACAGTCGGTTTATTATCTGATAATTCCAGATAACACTTCCATCTATAAGCCGATCGCTTCGCTGTTCTTCTCGTTCTTTTACCGGGATGCGCAGCGAAATTACGACGAAGAGGCTGTCGCCGCTACGGCAGAAGGAAGAAGAAACCGCTGTATTCCGGTCATGTGTCTGATGGATGAATTTGCATCGCTGGGCGTTATCACCGGAAGCGAGGAAGACTTTGCAACGGTCATGTCCGATGCAAGAAAAAGAAAGATCTGGAACGTTATCATCGCCCAATACTACTCGCAGTTAGAAGGAATCTACGGAATCTATGGCAGAGATGCGATCGTATCCAACTGTTCGACGCTGCTGTGCCTTGGTTCGAATGATGCTGCAACCAACGAATTTGTCGCCAAAGCCTGCGGCATGACAACAACGCAGAACGAGACCCACACCGTCAGAAACACCTTCTTCGGGCAGATACCGGATGATGGAACGATGAGTGTTTCCTCGATCGAGACCTATCTGCTTTCTCCAGACGAGATCGGGAACATGGAAGATAAGGTACTGATCAAAAGACACGGGGCAGGGGCCTATGTTGCCAATACACTGCCATGGAGTCAGAACCCCGAATTGCTTGACGGGAAGTGTCCTGAAGTTTCCTACACCGACAACATTAAAGCGCTCAATATCGATCCATGGATCCTTTACTCCGATCCCAAAGATGACAATAAAAAGCCTAAAGAAACAGCAGATGACCTGATCATGCGCCTTGGCGCAATAAAGGATGAACAGGGAAGATATATCGACGCGGAAACAAAGGAGGTTGTGAAACTTGAAAGCAGCGAAGAAAAGAAAGTCCTGAAACCGGTCAGAAAAAAACAGACCGCAAAGGACACGGAAAGCAATAATGAAAAACCCGGCAAGGACAAAACACCGGTAAATGCCAAGGCAAGCGGTACTGGCCGTAAGAAGAAAGTTAGTACACCGAAAAACGAAAAAGAAGATTCAGCCTTATACGACTGACAAGGAGAAAAATATGTCTGACAACAGATCGCAGGAAAATGACAGACCGTTTATGGTCCGAGAAACCGATGCTGAAAAAAAGGACGTAGAGAAAAAAGAACTCTCAGAAGCATCACAAAAGCCCAAAAAAGCCCCGAAAACAGATGAATGGAAGAAAAGCGGGCAATCAGATACTGAAAACAAAACGGCAGTAAAACCGGCTGAAAAAGCCCCGGTTGTGAACAAAGAACTGATTGAGGAAACGCTTGACGACAAGGAAGCCTACTACGAAGAAAAAAGACAGAACCGGCAGATCATAAACAGCGAGATTGTCGCTGATGCATCAGATGATCTGCTTGATCTGATCGAGAAGAAAAAGAACCGTAGTGAGATCCTCTATGACCGTCTTATGCAGAACAAAGAGGAAGGCAGGGTCATATACGGCGAAGTAGCAGGAGTCAGGATCGAATCGGAAAGAGTTCTGGTTGATGTGCTGTGGAACGGTATTCGGATCATTGTGCCGCATTCCGCATATTTCCAGAATTCATGGAACATGGGCAACAACTTCGATGAGCTTTCCAAAGAGGAAAAACTGCTGAAGATCCAGAGAAACGCCCGCGAAATGCTCGGATCCTATTGCCCTGTGGTTGTTAAAGCCGTTGTGAAAAACCCTGTCGAAGAAGGAAGCTTCAAGGGAGAAGATAAAATCGTCGGTTATGGAGACCGTGTTGAAGCACTAGCCAAACTCCGAAAACATTATTTCTTTGACAGAGATATGGACGACCCGAACTACCCGCGGCCGGAAAGGCACGCTAATGCACATGTCCTCATGGTCGCACAAGACTTTGCGGTCGTTGAATGCATGGGATGTGAATACAGGATTGATTCTTACAACATCTCGGATCAGTATTGCGATGATTGCAGAGATCTGTACAAAGCAGGTGACCTGATGGAAGTCAGGATCAAAAAAGTGATGATCGAAGGAGACAAAGTCACCTTGAAGATATCGGGCATTCTCAATGAAGGTTCGATGATGATGCCGGATATCAGAGAAGGCGATACCTTTATCGGGTACGTTAAGAGCTTCAATAAGGCCAAGAACATTTATACCTGCAAACTCAATGTTGGTGTAAATGCATCTGTGCATCTTAAATCAACAACAGGGCATGCGGAACTCAACATCGGGGACCGCGTATCAGTAACTGTAACAGGCATCAACGGAGACTATG
>ONXX01000093.1 GCA_900321955.1 uncultured Bacillota bacterium
TGTATGGTGTTTATTTACCCTTCGGGAAACAGTGATCATAAGCAAGACCACTCATATAAAAGAAAAAGGCGCAACCGCTTCTGGGTTTACGCCATTGGGTTCCCTGTTGGGAACCTCATTAGTATTTAGCCTTATACGAGCCGCAGACATTGATGATCATCGTGTTTTTATAGGCGTAGATCCGCTTGCCTAAAGGGTCATAGCTTTTATGGACATGGCCATAGAACCAGAAGCGGGGCTTGAGTTCTTCGAGAAGCTTGTTGAAGCACTCAAAGCCTTGGTGGGCGTAGTCATTGAGATCGCCATAACCCTTGATCGGGGCGTGGGTGACCACGATGTCGACACCTTTGGCTTTGGCAATCTTGAAGCGCAGCTTGCGTATGCGACGTTCCATCTGGACTTCCGTATACTGGTAGGTCTCATTGGAATAGCGATAGGAGCCGCCTAAGCCCAAGATGCGTATGCCCTGGTAGATGATCAGGTCATCGTCAATACAGATGCAGCCTTCCGGCGGTCTTGTTTCCATGATGGAATCATGGTTGCCGTGAATATAGAATAACGGTTTATTGGTCAGGGTGACGATGTATTCCAGGTATTTGGGATTGAGGTCGCCAGCGGAAATGATGAAGTCACAGTCTTTGAGCAAACGGATGACGCTTGATGAATACAGCAGGGGATCTTCCTCATCGGCAATGCAGGTCAAAGAGTAGAAGCCTTTGCCATAGGAGAGCCTCGTCTTGTTTTCGGAAATGACGCGGTCCAGCTGTTTATCGGAGATCTCGACCAAGAAATCGTAGGTATATAATTCCAGAAGGGCAACCAGACAATCGGCGTGATTGGCATGGATGCCTTTTTTATCTAAGGCATGGGAGAGACGCTCATAGAAACCGATCATCGTGATGCGGTCGTTTCTTTGCCAGACATAATCTTCGCTGTAGCCCATGTAACGCAATAATTTCTTGTAGTAGCCGGGCTTGGTGAATTGTATGGAATAGAGACTGGTCAGTTTATAGAAGTCAAGAAACTCATAGTATAATAAGACTTCCCTGGCTTCGCTTTTTTCAACCATGAGCCTGGTGACGTCAAGAGTGATGTAGGGCGCGCCATAGGATTTTAAGACCGAAACCCGCTTGTTTCCTTCTTCGATGTAGAACTTGCCTAAGTATTCATAGGCAGTCGGGGCCTCCGAAATGCCGTTCTCGGAGAGATGATAGCGGCAAACGTTGATCCATTTGCGGCCGAATTCGCTTCCATCCTTTAATAAAGGCATGAAGTCAGCGGCAAAAGAGGACTTTCGGCCGACGGTCTTGGTGCCGACGATCAGTTCGCTTGGCACGTCGATCTGTCCCAAATGGACAGCGGAACAGGCATCGGTATTGATGATTTCATCGAGGGCGACAAGAAAAGGATCCTTCTTGTGAAGTCTTCTATGAAAGGCGGTCTTTAAAGCCTTTCTGCGGGCGTAGAGATACTGTTCGTTTCCTTCATCGTTATAAGACATACAACTATTGTAGCGGTTTTGTTTTGCGATTTGTAGTCATTTTGTACCATTGGGAAAGCGGGTTCCTTTTTGGATGAAATGGGAGCCTGAACTTTGATGCCAAAACAGTTTAGAGGGGCTTTTTGTTTGTTTTAGGAAGAGTTTGGATGTCCCTTGATTGAAAATACTGAAGATGGCTTTCTCCTGTCTTTCCAGCCTTATTTTTCGTTAAAGTGAAATGAAAATTTTCATAGAAAAAGGCGTGAGATTTCCGGGAAATAAAAAATGGTTGAACTTTCAAGGTTTTTGATTCGTTTTAGTTGAACTTTCAACTATATGCCTTATAATTAATCTTGGCAGGCATATTATGAGTGAGAACAATTTTCTTAGTTTAGACTCCTCTGTTTTGTATCGCTGCAACCAGAAACACTTCGATAAATTGCTGGATAAATATGCCATCGGTTATACGCATCTCATCCTGCTGACGCAGATCTACGAGAGTGAGGGTATATCAATGAACGAACTGGCAATGCGGGGTGTCTATGATAAGGGAACAATTACCAAATCGATCCAGAGACTGGAACAGCTCTCTTATGTGCGCATAGAAAACAGCGAAGTCGATAAACGAGCAAAACTTTTATTTACCACCGACAAGACCCAGGAGATCATGCCTGATCTCTATCGGATCCGTTCGGAATGGTATTCCCATCTTTCTTCGGATATCAGCGCTTCGGAACTGGATACCTACAATTCCGTTCTTAAAAGGCTCGTCGAGAAGGCGAGACAGTATTCAGCTGAGCCTGATGAAGAAAGTATCCGTTTTTATGGTCTGCAGAAGCTGACTTTACTGGACTATCCGGGGAATATGGCAGCGACGGTGTTTACCGGCGGCTGCAACTTCCGCTGTCCGTTCTGTCACAACCGTTCTCTGGTCTTCTTGAATGAGAATGACTCGGAGATCGCCAATGAGGACATCTTTGATTTCCTCAAGAGCCGCAATAAGATCCTGGACGGCATCTGCATCACAGGCGGGGAACCTTTGTTGCACAAGGGTATCACGGCCTTCATCAAGCGGGTCAGAGACCTCGGCTTGAAGGTCAAATTGGATACCAACGGTTCCAACTTTGAGGCTTTAAGAAGACTGATCGATGAAAAGCTCGTCGATTATGTCGCGATGGACATCAAGAACTCACCGGAAAAATATGCGATGACCATCGGTTTGGAAAACTACGATCTCAGCGAGATCGAAAAAAGCAAGAATTATCTGTTAGAAAATCACGTCGATTACGAATTTCGTACGACGATCGTGAGAGAGTTTCATGAGCCGGAAGATCTAAGGAAGATCGGCGAGTGGATAAGAGGGGCAAAACACTATTATCTGCAGAACTTCGAAGATCACGGCACCTGTATTCAGGCGGGACTTGGTGAGGTTGACCTGCATACTTTGGAAACCATGAAACGGATCGCGGGCGAGTACGTTGAACATATTGAAATCAGAGGGATAAAGGAGTAGTAAATTTTATGTACCGTGTAGTAAAAAGAGATGGAAAAGTCGTCGATTTTGATCTGAAGAAGATCTCTGAGGCGATCACCAAGGCATTTGATGCCTGCAAGAAAGAGTATCATCCGGATGTCATTAACCTTCTTTCCTTGAGAGTCACTTCCGACTTCTCTTCGAAAGTCAAAGATGAAAAAGTCACTGTCGAAGACATCCAGGATTCCGTTGAAAAGACCCTGTCCGAAGCAGGTTACCCGGATGTCGCCAAGGCGTATATCCTTTACAGAAAACAGAGAGAAAAAGCCAGAAATATTTCTACGACGATGCTCGACTATAAGAAGCTCGTCGATTCCTATGTCAATGCGATTGACTGGCGTGTTAAGGAAAACTCCACTGTCACTTATTCCGTCGGTGGTCTGATCCTTTCCAACTCCGGTGCGGTCACAGCCAACTATTGGCTCTCGGAAGTCTATGACGAAGAGATCGGTTCCGCCCATAAAGACGGCGATATGCACATCCATGACTTGTCGATGTTGACAGGTTATTGTGCCGGCTGGTCTTTGAAGCAGCTGATCGAAGAAGGTTTAGGCGGTGTCAACGGCAAGATCACTTCCACACCGGCCAACCACTTAAGCACACTCTGCAACCAGATGGTCAACTTCTTAGGCATCATGCAGAATGAATGGGCAGGCGCGCAGGCATTCTCATCTTTTGATACCTATCTGGCACCGTTTGTTAAGATCGACAACCTTTCCTACAAGGAAGTCAAGCAGAACATCCAGTCCTTCATTTACGGTGTCAATACGCCGTCCCGCTGGGGCACGCAGGCACCGTTCACCAATGTTACCTTAGACTGGACCGTTCCTGAGGACCTGGCAGACCAGTACTGCATCGTCGGCGGCAGAACGCTCGACTTCAAGTACAAAGACTGCAAGAAGGAAATGGATATGGTCAATAAGGCCTTCATCGAAGTCATGATCGAAGGCGATGCCAACGGCAGAGGCTTCCAGTATCCGATCCCGACCTACTCCATCACCAGAGATTTCGACTGGTCCGAGACGGAGAACAACAAGCTCTTATTTGAAATGACAGCCAAGTATGGCACGCCATATTTCTCCAACTATGTCAACTCCGACATGAAGCCGTCCGACATCCGTTCGATGTGCTGCCGTTTGAGACTTGACTTGAGAGAATTGCGTAAGAAATCCGGTGGTTTCTTCGGGTCTGGCGAATCCACAGGTTCTGTCGGTGTTGTCACCCTCAACCTGCCTAGACTTGCCTACCTCGCAAGAGACAAGGAAGACTTCTATAAGAGACTCGACAATCTGATGGATATCGCCGCAAGGTCACTCCATGTCAAGAGAGAAGTTATCACCAAACTGCTCGACAACGGTCTCTATCCTTATACCAAGAGATACCTCGGTACCTTCAATAACCACTTCTCAACCATCGGTTTGGTCGGCATGAATGAGTGCTGCCTCAACGCCAACTGGTTAAGAAAGGATCTGACCGATCCGGTTTGCCAGGAATTTGCGATTGAAGTTCTCAACTACATGCGCAAGAGACTGGTTCAGTATCAGGAAATGTACCACGATCTCTACAACCTGGAAGCAACTCCGGCAGAATCCACAGCTTACAGACTGGCCAAGCATGATAAGGAAAAATATCCTGACATCATCACGGCCGGCAAGGAAGGGGAAACACCGTATTACACCAACTCTTCCCACCTGCCTGTCGGTTACACCGAAGACATCTTCACCGCTCTGGATATCCAGGATCAGTTGCAGACTCTCTACACGTCCGGTACAGTCTTCCATTGCTTCTTAGGTGAAAAACTGCCTGACTGGAAAGCTGCAGCAAATCTGGTTAAGAAGATCTCCGATAACTACAAGCTTCCGTATTACACGATGTCTCCGACTTACTCGATCTGTCCGGAACACGGCTACATCACAGGTGAAGCCTACACTTGTCCGAAGTGCGGCAAGAAGACCGAAGTCTGGTCAAGAATTACCGGTTACTACCGTCCGGTCCAGAACTGGAACGATGGCAAGGTACAGGAATTCAAACATCGTAAGGAATACAACCTGGAATCTTCTGTCATGAAGGCCAGAGACATCATGAGTGAAGTTGTCGAAGCCAAGAAGGAAGAAGAAGCTAAGCCGATGACCGGTTTCGATATCCCGACGATCTATGTTCAGGATCATTGCCCGAAGTGCAAGGGTGCCGAACAGCGTTTGCAGATCTCCGGTATTGAACACCGTATCGTCAACTGCTCGGAAAACATGGACGAAGCCAGAAAGCTGAATCTGACGGAAACTCCGACGATCATCGACCCGGTCATCGACCCGGATGGAACGATGTTTGTCGGCGCCAACGCAGCGGCAGACTGGATGAAGTACCACAACAACAAGTAAATCGCTAAAGCCCGCATCAGCGGGCTTTGACTTAAAAGGAAACAGATATGGAAAAGATCTATGATGTGATTGTCGTCGGCGGCGGACCGGCCGGACTGACGGCAGCTTTATATGCCTTAAGAAACGGCAAAACGGTCATGGTGGTCGAGAAATCGGTCTTCGGCGGCCAGATCGTCAATTCACCGAAAGTCGAGAATATACCAGGCTTTGTCAGCATCTCCGGCGATGAGTTTGGTGATCTGATGTTAAAACAGGTCATGGACCAGGGCGGCGAAGTCAGCTTTGATGAAGTCAAGAAGGTGGAAAGCGATGGCGAAACCGCAACGGTTTCTCTTGATATGGGCGAACCATTAAAAGGCAAGACGGTCATATTAGCGACCGGTACGACCCACCGCACTTTGGGGCTGGAGAACGAAGAAGGCCTCATCGGCAAGGCCATTCACTTCTGCGCCGTGTGTGACGGAAACTTCTATGAAGGAAAGAAAGCCGTCATGGTGGGCGGCGGCAACTCAGCCTTTGTCGAGGCGTCTTATCTGGCCGACATCGTTGAAAAACTGGTGATCTTGCAGGATATGCCGTTCTTTACAGCGGAACAGAAATTACAGGATTCGCTTCTTGCCAAAGCCAATGTGGAGACCCATCTCAATACCAAAGTCCTTGGCTATGAAATGAAAGACGGCAAACTCTGTGGTGTCCGTTACAGCGAGAACGGGGAAGAAAAGGTCGTTGACTGTGACGGCGTTTTCCTGGCTGTCGGCTTGATTCCGGAAAACCAGAACTTCACCAATGTGGCAAAACTCGACGAGAGAGGCTACTTTGATGCGGATGAATATGGAAAGACAATGACCAGAAATATCTTTGTCGCCGGTGATTGCCGACATAAGTCTTTGCGGCAGGTGGCGACAGCCTGTGCCGATGGTGCCAACGCCGCCATTCAGGCTTGTAACTTATTGCGTTAAGATGAGGTCAACCTCATCTTTTTTAAAGGAGCTACAATGAAAGCTGCGTTATTAGGCTACGGCACGGTCGGTAGAGGCGTCGATGCCATATGGAAAGCCGAAGGATTAAAAGATCCTGAACTTACAAAGATTCTGGTGCGCCGCAAAGAAGCGATGCAAGATGAGCGCTTCACTTTGGATTTTGGTTCAATCATTAATGATGAAAACATTGGTGTGGTGATCGAAGCCATGGGCGGGGAAGAGCCGGCCTATTCCTATGTGAAAGAAAGCCTGGAAGCAGGCAAACATGTCATCTCCGCCAACAAGAAGATGCTGGCAAGACACATGGATCTTTTTGAGGCGGCTGATAAATATGACGTGAAACTTCTGATTGATGCCAGCTGCGGCGGCGGCATTCCCTGGTTTTCCAATATGGAATCCTTAAGGCGAAGTGATCATATCGAATCGTTTAAGGCCATTATGAACGGCACCAGCAATTTCATCCTCTCTT
>ONXX01000115.1 GCA_900321955.1 uncultured Bacillota bacterium
ATGCCGCCACCTGTTTCATATCGATCCCGTGTCTTTGACAATACTGTTTTAAAGCATAGAGCTTATTGGCCTTAGCCGGTACGAATTCCATGCAGCCGGGCGAAGTTCTGGTCAGCCGCACAGTGTGTCCTGTTTTTTCCAGGATCGGTTCAAAGTGTTTGGCCATATCCTGCATCTTCTCATCTTCCACATTGATCAGGATCTTGGAGGTCTTTTCCTTATACATGTCCGAGAGATCTTGCGCTACCCGAATATCACGGTGCTTGCTGGAAAGGATCTTGTAGAAGCGGTTGGAAGCCTTTGAGAAGAGGGTAATGCCGTTGACATAGATATGGGAATCCAGACCAAGACGGTCAATCTCTTCGACGATCAGCTTGATGTATTCTCTTTCGATCATAAAGAAGACTTCATCTTCCTTTGTCGTTTCATCATACAGTGAAGCACCATTGAGTCCGATAAAGAAATCAAACGGCTGATCGATCCTCCACATCTCCGGATAATTCTTGAGATCCGTATAGGCTCTGCCTGAAGCCAGTCCAAATAAGATCCCTTTTTTCATCAGTTCATTGATCGCTCTTCTGTTGGCATCGGACAGGGAATTCATTCCCGTGGTCAATGTCGCATCGATGTCACAGGCGATCACTTTTACATCTAATTTTTTCACGTGTGATATTGTACCATCATTTTCGTTGAATGGCGTTACCAATCTCCATTCTGAGACGATTCTTATCGGTTTATTCTTTATGTGATTCAAGAAAGTATGTATAAATCTGTTTTTCCTTTTCCAAATCTTTCAGATTGTTCTCATACATTGCAATCGCATCTTCGTGTTCTTTTTCCATTGCGGTTTTTTTATAGTTATCTTCAATATATTTGCATGCCAGTTCAATCTGATGTCTGCTGCACCTTTCTTTTCTCATCGTCTCTCTTCTTTCGGCAATCATCTTTTCTTTGTTCGCGGTATCTCTTTGCGCAAGGCGACGGTATGTCTCAAGATTGCTTCTGACGATCGCTTTTCTTGACTCTATTTCCTTTAGTTTTTTCTTTGCAAACTCGATAAGATCTTCCATGGGATAACATCCTTTTATTTAAATATATCTTGCCACTTTTTATCTAAAGGCGCTATAGCACATTACCTTCCCTTCCGCATTATTTCTGACAACAATCTGTCATTACACTAATAAAAATCTCCAGGTTTACCCTGAAGATTAAATCAATCCGAGTTTTAGCAAAGCCTTGTAGATGCCGTCGTCATTGATATCAGCTGTCACCATGTCAACCTTTTCCCTCAGCTGATCGGAACAGCTTCCGACAGCCACCGACACCCCGACTTTTGAAAGGATCTCGATATCGTTATTGTTGTCGCCGAATCCGGCACACTCATCAAATCTGATTCCTTCTTTGTCCAGTACCTCTTTGACTCCACTAAGTTTGTTGACACCGTATAGCATCAGATCCGATGAAAGCTCATCAATTTTGATCGCTACGCAGCGTTTCGCAAAACTGGCGTTGAATGCAGAAGCCTGCTTTACGCTTGATGCAATACAACCTCCGTTGGGCAGTCTTTTATAGTGCTGCTTCTGATCATCGAAGACCACTTTCTTTCTGGAATCCTTCGTCTTGTTGTAGAAGTTTTCAAAGACATCCGCATGGATATATTCATACGTCAGATCCGGATACTTCCAAAGAAGCCCCAGTCCGTTGCGGATGCAATAATCATACACATCCTGAACCAGATCAAAAGAAAACGTCTTCTGCATCAGGATGCTGCCGTCCTTATCGAGGATGATGTGCCCGTTGGTACATACGGTATAATCCGGCTGAATATCATACTCGCGTATCGCTTTGGCAGTCTGCGGCGGACGACCGGTTGCTAATATGATCTTGATTCCATTCTCTTCCAGCTGTTTTAAAGCTTTTAAGGCAGACGGAATAAATGTCTTCGTTTTCATGTCAAAAAGTGTATCGTCGATATCAAATATGCAGGCTTTGATTTTCGTGTTCATAATCAATGAAAGGCCAGCTTTCACTGGCCTTTTCCTCACTTTCTAGCTGCTTCGATGAATTCTTTTGCGTTATCGTAATCAATCGGATTGTAGAGGTAGTGATCTTTCTTCAAAGATGTACCTACAACGACCATGTCGCAATACTGAAGCATCTCTTTGATGTTTTGTGGATTTGCGCCGTTATTGAAAGAGATCGGAACATTCGGGTTGTTCTTTTTGCATCTGGCGATATTGGATTCAGACAACGGCTGTCCTTTCTTTGGACCGTTGAGAGAGTAGCCGGCGACCGGTACATCCTTGTACAGGGAAGCGGCGATCTCGTCGAATGTTCTGTCATCCAGTGAAGAACCGTTATGCGGTTCAAAACTCGTATACACGCCAATGTCATCTGCGCCAATCGATTTGGCATAGCGGAAGATCTCTCCCGGCGTCTTGATGATCGGCCCGTAATTGCCGACCTGCTGTCCGCAGAAGAAACCTCTGCAGAAGGTAGCACCTACAGCCTTTGCAACGGAGATTGCCGAGATTGGATCATTCATAATACCGACACCAAACGGGATCGTAAGATCTCTTGATACCGTTGAAACGATATGCGTATAGGCAGCCAATGCGCCCGGGCCGATGTTCTCAACATATGGATAGTCCCATTCGTTGGCAAATACCGCTCCATCAAAACCCAGTTCCATCAGGATCTGTGCTTCTCTTTTCAAATCGGCAATATGCTGCTCAATCGTATAATTCCTGTCCCACATAGGAGAACCCGGCAGAGCTCTCAAATGCAGACAGCCAATAATGGGTTTTTCTTTACCGAAACGTTTTACGTGTTCGGCCATCAGGTCTCTAGGCATAATCTTCAGACTTGTCTTTCTATCCGATGATGCCCAGTAAACCACCAATAATACCGATAACAAACATTCCGATGATGATACGGATCGGTTTGACGCCCTTATTGACCATGCGGTAAGTAATAAAGACAGTGATCAAAGATAAGAGTTTCGGACAGATCGTATCCAAGATGGCTTGCAGGTTTACAGAAGTCTGGCCAAGATTGAATACCAGCGGAGTCACAACTGAGACATTGGAGGCGATCATTGATCCTACGACCATAAGACCTAAAGCGCCTAATGCTTCTGTGACAGAAGTCATTCTGCCACCGGCAAGAAGTTTGGTGACAGAAGTCTTTCCCTGCTTGTAGCCCTGATCAAAGACGTATTTGCTAAGACCAAGCGTATAGCAGGACATGAGTACAAAGAACAGGATCGGACCTAAGGCATTGCCCTTTAAGGCCATGTCACAGCAGATACCAAGCAGACACGTCTTGACCAAGGACTGCGTGACTGTATCACCGATGCCGGCCAGAGGACCGGAAAGAGCTGCCTTGATGGAGTTGATCGAACCGTCAGTGATGTTTGCGCCGTTGGCTTTTTCTTCTTCCATGGAAGCGACGATGCCGGCAACAGCTGCACCCCAGTTGTTCTCTGTGTTGTAGTAGGTAAGGTGACGTTCGAGTGCTTCTTTTCTTGCTTCGGCATCATCAGGATAGAGTTCATTGATGATCGGAATCATCGATGAAGCAAAGCCAAGACCCTGCATGATCTCGTAGTTATAGCACTGCTGTCCGAAAGAGACCCAGTTCAGCCAGGATTTTCTTAAAGTTTTCTCACTTAATGTTTTAGCCATTTTATTCAGTCTCCTTTCTCGTGTACATATAATGCAGGATCGCCAGACCTACGCCAAGGAATGCGACAGGCATCGTACCTAAACCAAGGTATGCCGTTGCGACAAAGCCGAAGATCAGGAATGGGACCAGCGAGTTCTTATATAAGAGGTTGATCAGCATACCCAAGCCTAAAGCCGGAAGCAGATGACCAACAGTCGAAAGTGCTTTTGTGATCTGTGGCGGGAAGTTTGCCAGTACACCTTCAAGTACCGGAGCGCCGAAATACAGAAGGATGAAACCAGGGATCCAGTAAAGAACGAAAGCAACAAGAATCGGAGCCAGTGTAGCCATTCTCATGACACCCTTCGTATCCGCCTTCTCAGCATACGCACGAGCTCTTGCGACCCAGGCAGAGTTCAGTGTTCTCTCAAGCGGAGAAAGCAGGGAACCGATGATGCCAAGTGTGGAAGCAACCGTAATACCAAGTTCAGGTTCTGCGTGAGCCATCATAGAAGCTGTAACACCAAGCCAGCCACCCAGCATCGGGTCACCGGAGATCGCACCGCCGATGATCGCAACGCCGATGTAAACCAGCATGATGGAACCGCCCATCTGAAGACCATAGGCAACATCCCCCATCAGGATACCGTTCAGGAATCCGGCGATCA
>ONXX01000127.1 GCA_900321955.1 uncultured Bacillota bacterium
CCTCTTCCGGGAAAATGTATCCGACCAGCTGCTCATTCGTCCTTCCGAACGGGACCGTTTTTGCCATCTCGAGATTCAGCTTCTTATCCGCCGGTTTCAGTCCGAGAAAGCTCGTGTTGAACGTATCGTCCACTTCCCCATTTTTATCGCAGTAACAGCCCGCGACTCTCGTGAAGCAGTTTCTTGAGAGAGTCATTCTCCTTGTCAGCTCCAGCATGTCTTCGCGGTGGATCGCATGGCAGAGATTCTCAAAAGCTGAATTCCTCGAGCAGGTAATGATAATTTCTCCGTCTTTGGCCGGGAACGTTCCGAACGGTGCATTGACCGGATGCGTATTCCCAACACGTTCCGGATTTTTACCTAACACGCAGGTATTGATAACCGCATTCTCCAGGCAGGAGAAAGCCGAATCCAGCATGGCGATATCGATGAACTGGCCTTTACCGGTCTTTTCCCGATCATAAAGTGCTGCCGAAACTGCACCAAAGCTGTAAATTCCGGTAAAAATATCACTGACGGAAGTGCCGCAGCGGGTCGCACCGCCCTTCGGATCTCCAGTCAGGCTCATCAGACCACTCATACCCTGAATCACCATATCCAGGGCCCCCCGGTCTTTATACGGTCCGGTATAGCCAAAGCCTGAAATAGCCATGTAAATGATCTTCGGGTTGACTTCTTTGATTACATCATAACCGAGCCCCATGCGTTCCATCGTACCCGGCTTAAAGTTCTCAATGATCACATCAGCCTTCTCGACCATCTTCAGAAGCACCTTTTTGTCCAGTTCTTCCTTCAAATTCAGGGTAACGCTTCGCTTGCTGCGCATGATCGAAAGATCATAGGTGCGTTCTCCGTTCAAATAAGGGCCGCTCGCCTTTGGGCGGTCAGGTCGTTCCACCTTGATAACGTCGGCCCCCATATCAGCCATGATCATTGTGGCGAACGGACCAGACAAAAACTGTGTCAGATCAATTACCGTAACTCCGCTTAGCGGACCATATCCTTTTGCCATTGCTTTATCTCCTCTTGCTCCAGTATGATTATCCTTGTTGCTGCCGGTAAATTGGCAATTATTCCTACAGCGGTATATTTCCGTGTTTCTTCGCCGGCAGCACCACCTGTTTGTTCTTGAACATTTCCAGGGTGTTTATGATCACGCGGCGGGAGTCTGCCGGTTCGATAACGTCTTCAAACTTGCCGAACTCGGAAGCCTTGTAAGGATTATAGAACTCTTCCTCGTACTCCGCGATGTACTGCTGGCGCAGAGCCTCTACATCTTCTCCCTTTTCCTTACCTTGGGCTTTCTTGTATTTCTTATAATCGCTTTCATTATTTACCCATTTTTTAAGAAATTCCTTGGTCCCATCGGTACTTGCATTATCTAGCACAAATAAATAATTTGGATGAACCGAATTCTTTTCATATGCCTCCAATGCAATTTTCAAGCAATCTATGCGATTGTATGTGCAAATCATTACAGCAAAAGAATTACTCATGTCTTATTATTTCCTCCCGTTAACCTGATTATACTTATCCTCGCATTTGAGGTTCTTTTACTTATACGCCGTCCTCCAGAAAGCCATCCTTTTTTTAGGACAAACCAAATAACTATCATCCAAATAATCATTCTTACTGAATAGAGCTTTGTAAGACTTGACATGAATCTATCGGCAAACAATGACATTATTAGTGGGTTAAACAAATACCCATACATAAACAGTCTAAAGCTAATTGGATCTTTGGTCTCATAACATATATCTCCTTATAAATTGATTGATGGTTTTGATGTCAGGTCTATAGTCTTCTTCGTACCAGCACTCAGAGACTAGATAGCCTTCATAATTCACTTGTTTCAGATAGTCAAATATGCCTTTGAAATCAACTGTACCCTGACCATAGCCGATATTGTGCTCGTTATGCAAGACGGCATCCTTGATGTGGATGGCTTCGATGTATTCCATACCGTCTTTTAAGTCCTGCAGAGGGTCAAAGCCGTTGAAGACCAGGTTGCCGGTATCGGCATATTCTTTTAAACAGGGGGAATCGATTTCTTTTAAGAAAGGGACCAGTTTGGCTGAGGTGTTGAAGTGATCGACATCTTCCAGGACTTCAATGGCCAGGATAATGCCGTAGTCCTTATTAAATTCCAAGACTTCTTGAATGCCTTCTTCATAGAGTTTTCTTGTTTCAGACGTGGAAGGCTTTTGATAGACATCATAGGCAGTCAGCTGGATGAGCTTGACGCCCAGTTTCTTGGCTAAGACGATAGCTTTCTTGATGATCGAGATGCCTTCATTTCTTAATTCTTTGTCGCCGATGGGATAGTAGCGGTTGGCGGAGAGGGTCATCGTTTCGATCGCCATGTGGTGTCTGGCTGCGGCATCGATGACTTCTTGAATCTGATGGTCGGTATAATCCAGTTTGTTCAGGCGCTTTTTGTCGATGGACAGTTCGATGAAATCATAGCCTGCGTTTTCTGCTAAGGTGTATCTCTCTTCCCAGGAAAGACCGGGAAGGGCTTTTTCGTAGATTCCTAATAAGTTATGCATAGATAATGAATGGCTCACTTTTTCAAGTGAGCCATCTACCTATTTAGTTTTTACAGGAATGCGCGGAACGGCAGGTTGATATCCTCAGTGAAGACATCTTCGAAGCCACGGGTGTGGTGGTATTCGATCTTGTCTTTGTCATCCGGATAAGTGAAGTGTCCGCCGACTTCCCAAATGAACGGTTTGAACTTGTACTGGAGTCTGTTCTTTCTCATGTACCAGAGAACGAGGATTTCCTTGGTGTCTGCCTGGAAGTTGGTCCACAGATCATGGTGATAAGGGATGACGACCTTGCAGTTGAGGTTTTCAGCCATTCTTAAGATATCGGAAGAAGTCATCTTGTCGGTGATGCCTCTTGGATTCTCGCCATAGGAACCGAATGCGACGTCGATCTTGTATTCATTGCCGTGTTTTGCGTACAGGTTGCCGAAGTGGCTGTCGCCGGAATGATAGATCGTGCCGGCCGGAGTTTCGATGATGTAAGAGACAGCTCTTTCATCCATGTCTCTGCCGAAGTTTTCGATGTGGGTCAGATCGCCTGCCGGCGGGTTGGTGATGAGGATCGTGCGGTCGAGGGATTCGACGGCGTGGATCTTGATGTCACCGACTTCGACGACATCGCCCGGTTTAACAGTGCGCAGTCTCTCTTCCGGAACGCCCCATTTTCTCCAAAGATCGGTTGCGTACTTCGGACCGATGAATGGGATCGGTTTTTCGACGTTCTGTAAAATCGCAGCTGCGACGTTGATGTCGATGTGGTCAGAGTGGGTATGGGAAGCTAACAAAGCATCCAGGTGTTTGATCTTGAACGGGTCAAGAACACATGGGATGGCTCTGAGGTTTGGCTGCATCGTTCTGGCGCCGGACATTCTGGCCATCTGATGGTCAGGGTCGATCATCTTGACGGATCCGTCGTCGTTGTAGTGGGTCTTTTTACCGGTTGAGCACCATAAGTCGACCATGACGTTGGTGTTGCCTTCGGATTTGACCCAGATACCTGTGTTGCCAAGCCACCACATTTTGAATTTGCCCGGCTCACACTTTGTGTCTTCGATCTCTTCGTTGAGGTAGGTACCCCACTCAGGGAAAGTATTGAGAATCCATTTCTCACGCGTAATGTCATTTACGTTTGGCATATTATCCTCCTTCGTTGCTGATAAATGATCATCCAGATATTTGTCTAATTTCATTTTATATGTAAACGGTACCATACGGAAGACATTTATATGATCGATTAATGAATTATATGAAGGATTCTGCGCATATATATTTCTTTTACAGGAGCTTTTGGATATAACAGTAATAGAGGAAAACTATGTACGAAAAAGAAAAATTCCACATACTTACTAAAGA
>ONXX01000089.1 GCA_900321955.1 uncultured Bacillota bacterium
TGGCAAAAGACGGCATGACGATGATCATTGTCACTCATGAAATGGCTTTTGCCAAAGAAGTTTCCAACCGCATCGTCTTCATGAACAAGGGCGTCATCTGGGAAGAGGGTACGCCGGATAAGATCTTCAATCACCCTGAGCGCAAAGAAACTGCTGATTTCCTGGCTCGTTACAGAAAGAATTAAATTATGGATATCTCAAAAGTATTTCCGGTTGACAGTCATATCGATATCAAAGCAATTATGTTCGACTCACGCAAAGCCTGCGCTGATTCGATCTTTTTTGCGATGAAAGGCAAGATCAATGACGGACACAAGTTCATTGAAAAGGCCATCGAAAACGGAGCGATAGCGATTGTTTATACCGATGATATTGTAAAAACACACGACGATGTCCTGTATCTGAAAGTGGAAGATGCGATCAATGCCTATGTATCCTTCTGCAACGCTTTCTATGATTATCCGACCGAAAAGATGAACACGATCGGCATCACCGGTACAAACGGCAAGACGACGATCGCCTGGATCATCCGTTCGATCATCGCTCATTTCGTCAAGTGCGGCTACATCGGCACGATGGGCTATTACTATGGCGAAGAAATCAAGGATTCCGGCTTGAATCTGACAACGCCGAAGTCCGATGAGCTCTTCCGTATCGGCAAAGAGATGGTCGACTACGGCTGCAAGGCTTTGGTTATGGAAGCTTCTTCCGAAGGCCTGGCAACCCATCGTCTGGACCAGGTCCATTTCTCGACAGCGGTTTTCAATAACCTGTCCGGGGAACACTTTGATGTTCATGGCACAATGGAGAACTACTTCAATGCCAAATGCATCCTCTTTGATATGCTGGGTGAAACAGGCAAGGCCATCATCAACATCGACGATGAGTATGGCAAACGTCTGTTTGGTATGACAAAGGCCATTAAGATCAGCTACGCCATCGACGAAGAAGCAGACTATCAGGCAAAGAACCTTGAACTGTATAACGATCATTCCGTCTTTGATCTGATCCATAAAGGCAAGACCTATCACATCAGCACCAACATGCTGGCAAGATTCAACATCTACAACCTTTTGGCAGTCATCGCTGTTCTCAATGAGAACGGCTATGCGATCGATTCGATCCTGCCGTATCTGGAGAATGTCGAACTGACTCCCGGCAGATGCCAGATGGTCAAATGCGGACAGGACTTCAACGTGGTCGTTGACTATGCCTTTACGCCAAATTCCTTTGACAAGGTCTTCTCCTTTGGTGAATCGATCACCAAGAAGGGTTCCAAGATCATTGCGGTCTTTGGCGCAGCAGGGGATCGTGACCATATGCGCAGACCCGGCACAGCGGCAGTTGCCGATGCCAGGGCGGATGAGGTCATCCTTTCCTACGATGATCCATCCAGCGAAGACATGATGGAGATCCTGATCAATCTGTCTTCCTATTTCAAACGTCTTAAGCCAAGGATTATCCTGGACCGTGAAGAGGCGATACGGGAAGCGGTCATGATGGCTGATGAGGGCGATACGATCCTGCTTCTTGGCAAAGGCAACGATGAATTCTTCCTTTGCAAGAATGGAAGAGTACCGTACATTTCCGATGAGGCGGCAGCAAAAAAAGCAATCGCCGAAAAAATGAAATTAATCGAAAAGAAGGCTTAAAAAGCCTTTCTTTTTATATTCCGATATGATAGAATAATTGAGCATTTATGCATACACACACTATGAATTCATCACTCCGTGCTTGAAAAAGTTAGTGATGTCCGAAATAGTGGAGGGGTAACGGAAAGAGAGGAAAATTTAAATGCAATTAGTTTCAATGAGAAAACTTCTGGAAAACGGTGTTCATTTCGGACATCAGACCAGAAGATGGGATCCGAAGTGCAAACCGTTCATCTATACGGCTAAGAACAGCATCTACATCATCGATCTCAACAAGACGCAGGAAGCTCTCCAGGTCGCTTATGACAAGATGAAGAGCATCGCGGAAGAAGGCGGCAAGGTCTTATTCGTCGGTACGAAGAAGCAGGCACAGCAGATCATCCTGGATGAAGCTACCAGATCCGGAAGCTTCTACATCAACCAGAGATGGTTAGGCGGCACGCTCACCAACTTCCGTACGATTCAGAAGAGAATCAAACGTTTAATCGAAATCGAACAGATGGAAGCTGACGGCACGATCTCTGTTTATCCGAAGAAGGAACAGGTCCTGATTCACAAGGAAGCTGTCCGTCTCGAAAACTTCTTGGGCGGTATCAAGGAAATGAAGAAACTTCCTGATGCAATCGTCGTCGTTGATCCGAAGGAAGACCACAATGCGGTTTCCGAAGCTAAGAAGCTCGGCATCCCGGTATTCGGTCTTGCTGACACAAACTGTGACCCGGCAACCGTTGATTACGCTGTTCCGGCGAACGATGATGCGATCAAGTCGATCAAGCTCATGATGTCCTTACTGGCTGATGCCATCGTCGAATCCAAGGGCGGTATCCTCCAGGATGCTTACCAGGAAGGCGATATCGAAAATGATATCACGATGGAAGATGTCATCATCAACGTTGAAAAACACGCTGAAGAACAGGAAAAGAGAAGAAGAGCCAGAAACGAAGAAAGAAACAACCGTTTCAATAACAGAGGTCCGAGAAGATATAACTCCGAAAAGAGATATATCAACAAGAAGGATGAAAACACTGCAGCTGAAGCTCCGGCTGCCGAAGTAAAAGCTGAAGTTAAGGAAGAAACTGTTGAAGAAACAAAGGAGGCTGCTGAATAATGGCTATTACTGCTGCTCAGGTTAAAGAATTAAGAGATAAGACCGGTGCCGGTATGCTCGATTGCAAGAACGCTCTTGCAGCATCGGACGGTGATATCGAAAAGGCTATTGACTGGTTAAGAGAAAAAGGTATTGCCAAATCCATCAAGAAGGCTTCCAGAATCGCAGCGGAAGGTCTTGCCAAGATCGTCATCGACGGCAACAAGGCCTGCATGGTTGAAGTCAACTCCGAAACCGACTTCGTTGCAAAGAACGAACAGTTCCTTAAGCTTCTGGCTGATGCCGCAAACGTTATCTTAGCTGGTGAACCGGCTGATAACGAAGCTGCTTTGGCTCTTCCGGTTAACGGCGGTACTTTGAATGATGAATTCATCAATGCTACTGCTACGATCGGTGAAAAGATCGTCTTAAGAAGATTTGCTATCGTCAAGAAGAATGATGACGAAATCTTCGGTGATTACTCTCACATGGGTGGTTCCAAGACTGCGCTTGTCGTCTTAAAGGGCGGCGATGCTGAACTGGCTCACTTCATGGCTATGCAGGTTGCTTCTATGGCTCCTACTTATGTAAGTGCAGCGGATATGCCTGCTGATGTCGTTGAACACGAGAGAAAAGTTCAGACCGAAATCGTCAAGAACGATGAAAAATTTGCCGGCAAACCGGAAAAGGTCATCGAAGGTGCGATCGAAGGTAAAGTCTCCAAGGCATTAAAGGAAATGTGCCTGGTTGACCAGGAATACTTCATGGATACTGCCAAGAAGGTTTCTGCAGTCTTAAAGGAAAACAATGCTGAAGTCCTGCGTTTCGTAAGATACACTGTCGGCGAAGGTATTGAAAAGAGAGAAGAAAACTTTGCGGAAGAAGTCGCAAAGCAGATGAACGCTTAATTGATCTTCTCAGATTAACGGCCGGATGCTCATCCGGTCGTTTTTTATTTTCCCTTTTCTGCTAAAATAGTTTCAGAGGTGATAAAACTATGTACAAAAGAGTTTTACTGAAACTTTCCGGCGAAGCACTTGCAGCGCCTGATTTCCCGTTTTCGACCGAGGTTTTGGAATCGATCGGCAAACAGGTTAAACAGATCAATGAGATGGGTGTCGGCGTCGGCATCGTAGTCGGCGGCGGCAATATCTGCCGTGGCAGGATCTTTGAAGATCTCGGCTTTGACAGAGTAAAAGCCGATTATGCCGGCATGCTGGCGACCGTCATCAATGCGGTCATGTTTTCTGCAGAGCTGAACCGTTTAGGCGTTAAATCCGTTGCGATGTCCGCAGTTACAGCACAAAATGTCATGGATTTTAATGCCGATGAGGCAAACCGTCTGATCGAAGAAGGCAATGTCGTTGTCTTCGGCGGCGGCTATGGAAAACCGTATTATTCAACTGATACCGGTTCTGCTCAAAGAGCCAAGGATATTCACGCTGATGTCATCCTGATGGCAAAGTCAGGTGTCGACGGCGTCTATGATTCCGATCCGGATTTCAATCCTAATGCAAAGAAATTTGATGAGCTGACTTTTAATGATATACTTAAACTAGGTCTTAAAGTCATCGATCTGCAGGCGGCAGAACTATGTCAGGAATCCGGGATCGAGGCTTTTGTTTTTAATATGGCTGATGAAGACAATATCGTCAAAGCAGTAAAAGGCGAAGCTGTCGGAACAGTCATCAAATGCTAAAGGAGAATAGTATGGATAATCTTTTTTTAGAGATCGCCGAAGAAAAAATGGATGGGGCGATCAAAGCGTTTGAAACAGCTCTTGTTAAAGTCAGGACAGGCAGAGCCAACCCGACGATGTTAGACGGCATCAGAGTCGATTATTATGGTTCGCCGACACCTTTAAACCAGATCGCTTCTATCTCGATCCAGGAAGGCAAGACTTTGGTTATTAAGCCTTTCGACCGCAATTCCGTCAAGGATGCGGTAAGAGCGATCAATACTTCTGATCTTGGTCTGCCGGTACAGAACAACGGTGATGTTTTAAGAATCACGGTTCCGGCTCTTACCGAAGAAACCAGAAAAGGCTTCTGCAAGGATGTCGATAAGATGGCCGAAGAAGCCAAAGTTCAGGTCAGAAATGCCAGAAGAGAAGTCAACGACGAAATCAAGAAAGACAAGACGATTCCGGAAGACCTCTCCAAATCCTATTTAGAGGATATTCAGAAGGCAACAGACAAGGCGATTGTCAAGATCGAAGAGATCGCCAAAGCAAAACAAAAAGAGATAATGACGATTTAATGAATACTTTGAATCACCTGGCGATCATCATGGACGGCAATGGCCGCTGGGCTAAACAGAATAAACTTCCCAGGACTGCCGGACACTACAAGGGTGTCGAAGTTCTCAGGAATATCACGATCTACGCTAACCGGTTAGGTATCAAATGCCTGACCGTTTATGCGTTCTCCACCGAAAACTGGAAGCGTTCAGCGGATGAAGTCAATTACATCATGTCGCTGCCGAAGATCTTTTTTGCCTCATACATCAAGGAACTGATGGAAAACAATGTCCGGGTCATGATCATCGGCGATCGTGAAAGGATACCGGCCGAGACAATGCGGGTCATCGACGATGCGATCAATACGACCAGAAACAACACCGGTCTGATTTTAAACTTCGCTTTCAATTACGGTGCCAGAGATGAGATCGTGCGGGCTGCCAAAGCATACGCAAAAGACTACAAAGATCTGACGTCTCTGAAAAAGCTGGCGGATGAAAAGCAAATCGGGATCTTTTTGGTTCATCACACCAGGAAAGGACCGGTCAGTGACAAT
>ONXX01000087.1 GCA_900321955.1 uncultured Bacillota bacterium
GATCGGTACAACGATGAGTATTACGGATGCCATCACGCCAAACATGGTCGGTGTCGATATCGGCTGCGGCATGGAGACGATGATGATCAGGGAGAAGGATTTTGATCCGAAAAAGCTGGATGCCTTGATTCGGGCAAAGATTCCGGCCGGCATGAATGTCAGAGAAGAAAAGCATCCCAATGCCGATCAGGCGGACGTCTTTTCTCTTCGCTGCATGAATCATATAGAACACCTGGAGAAGGAACTCAAGGCAATCGGTACCTTGGGCGGCGGCAATCACTTCATCGAAGTCGATAAGGATGAAGAGGGAAATCTCTATGTCGTCATCCATTCCGGATCAAGACATTTGGGCAAGGAAGTTGCCGAGATCTACCAGCGCAAGGCTTTTGAACAGATCAAAGGTACCGATAAGGAAAACATCGCAAAGCAGATCGAGGAATTGAAGAAGGCCGGCAAGGAAACGCAGATCACTGAATTTTTTGAAGAGATCAAGAAGAATGCCGTCATCGATATTCCAAGAGAACTTGCCTATGTGAGAGGTTCCTTGTTTGAAGACTATATCCACGATATGAAGATCATGCAGGAATATGCCGACATCAACCGCAAGACGATGATGCAGATCATTGTCGAGGGTATGGGCTTTACGCCTGTGGAAAGCTTTACGACGATCCACAACTACATCGATACCGATGCGATGATCTTGAGAAAAGGTGCTGTCAGAGCAGCCAAGGGAGAAAAGCTGTTGATCCCAATCAATATGCGTGATGGTTCTTTGATCTGCATCGGCAAGGGCAATGAAGACTGGAACTGTTCGGCACCTCACGGTGCCGGCAGGATCATGCCAAGAGGCCAGGCGATGCGTGAACTTTCCGTTGAGGAATTTCGTAAGCAGATGGAGGGTATCTATTCCACCAGCATCTCCGTGAATACCCTCGATGAAAGCCCGATGGCTTACAAGGATATGAAAGACATTGTCGATCAGATCCATCCGACGGCTGAGATCATAAAGATCATCAAGCCGGTCTATAATTTCAAAGCAGATTAAGACTGCCTCAGGGTAGTCTTTTTCAGAGGGGAAAGACATGAACTATAGAGTATTTACCTATGGCACCTTGATGAAGGGAAGATCCAATCATCATTATGTGAAAGATGAGCAGTATCTTTATGATGGCGTCCTCTATGGCTACGGTCTGAAGGAAACGCCATATGCCTATCCGGCAGCCATTCCGATGGAAGGCTTCAAGGTCTATGGCGAGATCTATGAAGTCGATGAGAAAACCAAAAAGGAAATGGACGAACTGGAAGATGTCGGCGTTCTCTATGACTGCAAGGAAGTGGAAGTGGAGACCGAAAACGGAAGTGAGAAGGTGCTGTTTTACGAATACATCGAGGATACTTCTTTCATGAAGACCCGAAAGCCGGAAGGCAAATGGAGTGTCATACGTCAGGATATCGACTGATCCGATTTCTTGATAAGCGGCTTTTATGTGGTTATAATCGGGTATAGTTTCCAAAAAGGATAAGGAATGACGAAGCAAAGAAAGGCAACGATACAGAAAGTGATCAGCGTCATCGCAATAGCGATGTTGTTTGTGATTGCCTTGTTTGCCTTCTGCTATCACGTTCATGAAGAAGGCCATGTATGCAGCGGACAGGATTGTGCCATCTGTGCCTCGTTAAGGCAATGCAAACAGACGAAATCGCAGATCGAAACAATCTATTGGATCTCAACACTTTTCGTGGCCTTTGTGCTGTGTTGTTTCCTTAGACAGTTCTTTTGTCTGCTGCCTGCTTTGTGGCAGTTTATTCCTTTGCGGAAGATCCGTCTGAATAATTAAAGAGCCTTCGTTGAAGGACCATCTGTTCCATAAACAGATTCTTAGAAAACGGAGGTTTATCATGAAAAAAGTTTGGATTTCAATACTATCAATTTTACTGATGACATCTTTTCTTTCGGCCTGCGGCGAAAAGAAAGAAGATGCAGGAGAGAAAAAGATCAAGATTGTCACAACGATCTTTCCGGAATATGACTGGGTCAGAAATATCGTCGGCGCAGAAAATGAAACGATCGAAGTGGATCTGCTGGTCGACAGCGGTGCCGATCTGCACAGCTTTCAGCCGACGGCGGAAGAAAATTCCAAGACCAAGGATCAGCAGATCCTGGCGATGGATTCCATGCAGTCGGTCACGGCAAAAGATGTTGCGGATGGCACGACCTATCTTTCGATCATGGAAGAAAATCTCAGTGTCTTAAAAGACGCACTGAAATAATTCACAAAGAGAAGTTCTTTGATTGAAAGAAAGAAAGATTATAGAATGAATCTGTAGGAGAAAATTATGCCTCAGGTAAAATGTGAATTTTGCGGTGCCTACATTGACGAGACAGCGGAAAAGTGTCCCAACTGCGGGGCGGTCAACACCAACTTCAAGCGCATCGTCTCTGATACACCGCGTACAATTGAAGAACTGAAAGAATGGTACATGGCCAGAAAACTGCCGCCGGAAAGCGTGACGCGCTTTTTCATCGGCAAGAATGTCGAAGAGCCGAAGGCTTTCGGTATCTACAAGGACGGTTCCAATTTCATCGTCTATAAAAACAAGGCAGACGGCAGCCGGGCGATCCGTTACAAGGGAACGGATGAGGACTATGCGGTCAATGAGCTCTATCTGAAACTCAAATCGGAGATCCTCAATCAAAGAAGCCGCAATATATCCAGATCCGCAAAGCGGGGTTCGGATAGGGCGCTGTTTGACAATCCGCTGCTTACGGCCATTTATGGAGGTGGCGCTCTGGTGGTTCTGGCGGTGGTCGGCATCGTCATGCCGGTATGGTTCTTTTTGATCTGTCTTGCCGTAGTCGCTGTTGCCGCAGCTGTCATCGTCAAGAAAAGAAGCTTAAAGGGTTTCCTGATCGGCGTTGTGGTACTGGTGGTGGTTTCCATGACTTCGATGATCGCCTTTATCGCCGGTCAGAATTCGCTTCATAAGCACGACGGCTATTACAGCCACGGTCCCAACTATTATTATGTACAGGGCCATGATGTCTATCAGTACGACACCGATGACTGGTACTACTATGACAGCTATGACAATTTCGATACGGAGTATGGTGACTACACCTATGAATCCAGCACCTACGAGGGTGATGCTTCCTATGGTGATTTCAAGGATTCCTATTACTATAATGACGACTGGGATTCTTCCTCTTCCTCATCGTCATCATCATCCGACTGGAGTTCGGATTCCGATTATGACTGGGACTCCGATTCCGACTGGGATTCCGGCGGTTCCGATCCGGCGGTTCCGACTGGGATTCCGACTGGTAAGGCTTTCTAAGGCTGAGCGATCAGCCTTTTCTTTTGGTCTTTGGGAAGTTCAAAAGAAAAGCATGGTATCCTGTAAGTGAAGTAAAGTGAAATAATCACAAGGAGACTGACGATGGCAATTTTGAAACTGGCACCTGCTTTGAAAGATTATCTCTGGGGCGGGCAGCGCTTAAAAGAAGAATTCGTTATCGTCATCAACGGCAAGATTCCGCAGATCGCCACAGCAAAACTCGGAAAAGAAGCTGGGATTATCGGCGCTGCCAATCTATAATAGATTCATATCTTAGGAGATTAGATTATGTTAGATATTGAATACCTCTTACTCTTGCAGAGATTCCGTATTGCGATCAACGATGCTTTGACACCGTTTTTTGAGTGGCTGTCCAATTTTGCCGTCTCCTATCTTCTCCTGGTACCGGTCTTTGTCTACTGGGCCATCCACAAAAAGAAGGGCTATTACGTCTTGTCCGGTTATGCCATCGTTTCGGCTGCCGTTGCGCTGATCAAACTCTGTGTCTGCGCCTATCGTCCCTGGATCCGGGATATCAGAGTTGTTCCGGCAGGTGATGCGATCCGTACGGCAACCGGCTATTCCTTCCCGAGCGGACATACCGTACTGGCAACCAATCACTACGGCGGCATCGGCCGCATTGAATACAAAAAGAGAAACTGGATCACTTACCTCTGTGTATTCCTGATCCTGCTGACCGGCTTTTCCCGCAACTATCTCGGTGTCCATACGCCGCAGGATGTCTTCGTTGCCATTGTCCTGGCAGTTGCTGTTTTGATTTTTACGGAACGGCTTTTGAAGTATCTGGACGAACATCCGGAAAAGGAAGATATGCTGCTGCTGTTTGGCATTCTCTTCAGTGCTGCTTCGATCACCTTTATGACCTTCAAGCCTTATCCGATGGATTATGTTGACGGCAAGCTGTTGGTCGATCCGTTCAGGATGATGAACGATGGCTATGGTGATACCGCCAGACTCACTGCCTTATGCATGGCCCGTTATATCGAAAAGCGTTTCATTAAGTTTGAAGCTACCGGTACAAAAGGAAAGGGCCTGATCGTTTCTTTGGTCGGTCTGATTCCTCTGGCTTTGGCGATCGCTTTCTTACGGGCACCGCTGGATCAGATGCTGGGAACCCATTGGGGCCACTTCACCTATAACTTCATCTGTGTCTTCTATATCATCGCCCTCTATCCGGCGATCATCAAGGCGACCTGCAACAAATGACCGAGAAACAAAAAACACTTGCGAATCTGAAACGCAAGTGTTTTTGTTTTGCATTGTATTGTCTGACTATTGTCTTACGAAATGCATCGTGACGCCTAAGACAGTAGACTTGACGCCGCCTTCTTCATTCTTAAAGGTCATCTTTGCATCACCGGTAAGCTTGAAGCCGTCAGATAATTCTTCCCAGTTGGCATTGGTTACATCATCTCCTGAAGCCAGGACAGCGGTACCGTCACCGTTCAGGGTCAGAATGATTTCATTTTCCGGTGCGCTCTTCTCGCTTCCGATGGTCATGGATTCGCATTTCCAGGTACCGATGTATTTGGAATTGGCGACATCCTTGTTGCCTCTTTCTCCGCAGGCGCTAAGCAGTACTGCAAGCATGAAGACTATGATCAGCAGTTTCTTTTTTATTTGGATAAGTTCCTTTCTCGGTATTTCTCTTTGACGATTTTCAGAATTGTTCAATATCGTCCTTTTTCATTGTGCCAAAGAGAACTTAACATACAAAACACTTTAATGTTGCTGTGTCTGTTTTGAAATAAAGTTTTTGATGATCTGTTTGTAGCGTTCAGGATCTTTGACCACCGATTGGGCGTGGTCAGCGCCTTCAAAGAGATGCAGTTCACTGTCCTTGTTTCGGACGGCGTCATACATCGCTTTGGAATGATGCGGGCCGATCAGATTGTCACTGGTCCCGTGGATGAAGCAGATCGGGACATCGCAATTCTCTATGGCTTTGATCGGTGAGGTTTCCTTGATGTGATAGTGATACAGCAGCAAGGCCAGCCGGTTTAAGATCGGCGTGATGAAGAGCTTGGGGATGTGCAGGTTCTTCACGACAAATTCGCCAAACAGCATGTCGGAATCGCAGAACGGACAATCGGCGATGATCCTATCGACCTTGCGGTAGCGGTTAACCAGCAGCACGGTTGCCGCTCCCATCGATTCGCCATGCAAGATGATCTTCGGATCGTGATACTTTTCGTTGACCATATCAATGAGGGCCGCCAGGTCTTTCGATTCCTTTTCACCTAAAGTGGAGTAATCGCCGGTGGATTCACCGAAGGAGCGCTCATCATAGAGGACGATCTGATAGCCGGCTTCATAGAACATCTTGGCGTACTTGATGGAATTGTAGCGGTTGGCGGTGTGACCGTGGGCAATGATGGCGACCTTGTTTTCCCTGTTTGGATTTTCTATGAATTCGCCATAAAGGACAGCGTTGTCCCGCTCCAGGGTGAAGGCTTCCTTTTGCCACTTGTTTTCGTAGTCTTCGATGGCATCGGAAAAGCCGTTGTCGATCTCCTGTCTGCGAGTCTGTTCTTTGCTTTTGCCGCCCGGCTTGACGATCAGCATCAGGCACTTGTAGCTGATGCCGATCAGCACGCAGAGGATGACAAGAAGAAGGATGAGTATGATTTTGATCATGATTTTTTATGGTGCTTTGCCGCAAAAAGAAGCGGGATATTAGTGACCAGGATCAGCAGGGTCGATACCAGAAAGAGGACATTGGTCGGCAGGTAGGCAGTCAGTCCGTTGGCGTCAAGGATCTCGCCGTTATTCTTGATGATCGGGTTGGCGATGAACGGAGAGACGATCCACGGGATGAGGACGAAGAAGATGATGCGGAAGCCTTCAAACTGTCCCTTGGCATCTTCCGGGAAAAGCTGTTTCATCCAGACCGAGGTGACCTGCATGAACATGATGTAGCCGCAGCCGAAGAAGAAGAGTCCGACCAGCAGCGGCCAGTTCATGATGGTCGACGGATCGATGAATTCCGGTTTGCCGAATAAGCCCAGGATGCCGACGCCGACGATCGAAAGGATGATCGAGATCGAGGCAGCCAGGGTGAACTTGTTTCTGTTGAGAAGTTTCGATGCCGGGATGACCGAGAACATGCCCAGTATGAGAGCGATGCCCTGGATGATGCCGATATCGCCGGCGCTGAAGCCGAGGTAATAGATCATGTAGTTGCCCACATGCGGATAGTAGACGTTGAAGGCGATGAAGTAGGTCGTTAAGACCAGGAAGACCCAGACCAGTTCCTTGTGCTTCAGTAAGGCCTTGAGATCAAAGGCGGAGAAGAGCTGTTCAAAGAAGCTTCCTTCTTTGTAAGGTTTGAGGCCTTTGACATCTTTGACGACGAATAAGGAGAGGATGCCAAAGAGGATGGCACCGCCGCCCATGACGGTAAACAGACGCATGTAGTTGTCGTTGCTTCCGATCAGTAAGCCGCCGACGATAGTGCCGATGATCGTACCGATGACCGGCTGGGTAGCCAGAGCTGCGCCAATGCCGCCGCGGTTTTCTTCATTCATGTTGTCATTGAGCCAGGCGTTGAAGCTGGCGTCATTGCCCATGGAGCCAAAGAAGGACATGAGGGCATCGGCCAGAACAACGGCTGTCGCTGCCAGCATGATGCCGGAAGCACCTTTTCCTTTGGCGATGAACTCGGTCGTGCCAAACAGGATCGTGAAGATGCCCCAGAGGATGTAGCCGATGGCCATGAAAGGTTTGCGCTTGCCAAGGCGGTCCGACATCGTTCCGAAAAGGAAGGTCGAGATCGTCGTGGCGATGGCTGAAACGGCGACCATCCAAGAGATGATCGTCGGATCTTTGGCGATCTTGGCGTAGACGAAGGTATTGAACCACTGGTTTTCAATGTTCCAGCACAGCTGGCCGATGATGCCTAAGCCCCAGACCAGGATCCAGAAAAGAAATTTCGATTGTTTATTTTTCATAAGCATAGACCCCTTTGATTTCATTGTAATACCGGTAGATGTTTCGTGTTTTGTTTTTTATAGAAATAAAAAACCGGATTTCTCCGGTTTGATGTCTAGTCGAGGACTTTGGCTGCGTTTTGCAGCAGTTCGATGATCGGAAGATGTTGCGGGCAGACGCCTTCACATTGACCACACTGGATACAATCGGAAGGTCCGCTCTTCTTTTCCTTGAGGCGGGCATACATCCGATCGGTTCTCTCGGATTTACCATACATGTTGATGGCGTTGATGGTCTTGAAGATGTCAGGGATGCCGACATTCATCGGACAGCCGTCTGTGCAGTAGCTGCAGCCGGTACAGCCGATCTGCGGCGTTTCCTTCATGATGGTGACGACTTCTTTGATCGTCTCTTTTTCTTTATCGTTCAGCGGTGTGAAGCCGGTGAAGGTCTTGACGTTGTCTTCCATCTGTTCCAGCAAGGACATACCGGATAACAATGTCATGACACCTGGCAAAGAGCCGACATAGCGAAGGGCCCAGGAAGCGATCGACTTATCTGGATTGACGGCTTTGAATTTTTCTTCCAGGTCATTTCTTAACTGGGCAAGGCTGCCGCCCTTGATCGGTTCCATGACGACGATCGGGATGTTGCGTTCGCTTAAGATCTCATAGAGTTTTCCGGAGCAGACTTTCTCCGAATCCCAGTCGAGGTAGTTGAGCTGGATCTGGACGAATTCCACATCAGGGTACTTGTCTAAGATCTTGACCAGCATATCCGGTGTTCCGTGGAAGGAGAAACCGAGATGTCGGATCAGACCCTGTCTCTTCTTTTCGAATCCGAAATTGAAGCAGTCGTATTTTTCGTAGTTGGCGAAATTTTCATCGTCCACCGCATGCATCAGATAGAAATCGAAGTAGCCGGCACCGGTTCTTTCCAGCTGTTCGTTGAAGATCCGTTCCTTGTCTTCTTCACATTTGATCTCCCATTCCGGCAGCTTGGTGGCAACCGTGAAGCTTTCGCGCGGATAGCGGTCGACGATCGCCTTCTTGACTTCGACTTCCGACATGCCATGGTGGTAGACGTAGGCAGTATCAAAATAAGTCAGACCGGCTTGCATATAAAGATCGACCATCCTGCAGACCTGTTCGTGGTCGATGACGCCGTCGATTTCCGGCAAACGCATCAGACCAAAACCGAGTTTCGGCATTTTTGTTAAATCGATTGACATATAGGCTCTCCTTTACTTTTGTAATTCTATTATCTTACAAAACTAAGCATCGCCGCAAACAGGAAACGGGATGCATTCGTTCTGTATCACAGTAAAAGAAACTCGCTAAGGTTTGTCAATGATAAATTCACACAAACTAATTGTCCACTATGAAAAGTCGTCACAATCGGACGATTTTTCTTTTCGGGCTGATTGTTGTAATTATGTTTTTTTATTCCGTCTTGTAAGCTTCCATCGCTCGTGCGTAATATATCCTGAAGAATTTGTTCATCGCAGCGA
>ONXX01000084.1 GCA_900321955.1 uncultured Bacillota bacterium
AGATTTAAGAGCTGCAGCAAAGTCGCTTTCCGAAACCTTTGCCGGCAAGGGCGGCGGCTCCAAAGAGATGATCCAGGGTTCCTTACATGGATCGGCTGAGCAGATCATCTCCTTCCTTCACCGACTCTTTGACTGAGTTAAAAAAAGGTCCTCCGAAATGAATCGAAGGATCTTTTTTTCTACATGTATTTCTTTAAGGTGTTGCGGACGGCACCGATGCCTTCCAGTTCTTCATTGAGGAAGGCCACGACTTTATCTGCCAGTCCGTATTCTTCCAGATCGACACCGAAGATCGTCGCATCTTTAAGGATCGGTAAGATCTTTTCCTTTTCGATGCGATCACCAAGCTTTACATCGCCCAAGATCTCTTTCATCTCTTCAAGTCTTGGGTCACTCGGGATCTCAAAGCGTTCACCCTTGTCGTTGATGCCGCTGATATATCTTAACCAGCCGGCAAAGACCAGCGGGATATAAGTCAGTCTGGAGATATCCTCACCTTTTCGGATATAGGCCTTTAATGTTTCACCGAAACGCACCGGCAGTTTCTGCGAAGTATCCATACCGATACGGAACGGTGAATCCGGCATGTAAGGATTCGGCAGGCGTTCTTCGATGACTGTATCGATAAACTGCTTCGGATCTAAGATCTTCGGATCGACGACGACCGGCAAGCCCTCATCATAGCCGACATGACGGGCAAGCTTGTTGAGCTCTTCATCCTTCATCTCATCGCAGATCAGATGATGATCCAGAAGGCAGCCGTAGACAGCTAAGGATGTATGAACCGGATTAAGGCAGGTACCGACTTTCATCTTTTCCACCTTATCGACGGTTTCCCGGTCTGTAAAGATGATCCCCGCCTTCTCCCATAAAGGTCTGCCATTGGCGAACTTGTCTTCAATGACCAGATACTGGGTCTTTTCCGCATTGACGAAGCAGGACATGTAATGGTTCGGATCAAGATCCCTCAGATCTTCTACGCCATCGCTTTCCAGTATGGCAGCGATCTTTTTATCGGGTCTTGGCGTGATCTTGTCGATCATCGAGATCGGGAAGGAAACCTTCTCTTCAACGTAGTTTAAGAAGGCTTCGTCGTTATAGCGTTTCGCGAAGAAGACGATCGCTTTCTTTAAGACATCGCCATTATGGGAACAGTTGTCATGGGAAGATAAGGTCAACGGATAAGCTCCATGCAGGTATCTGTGATGAAGCAAGTCGGTGACCTTGGCCATAAAGGCTTCTGAAGTATCAGATTCATTGACCACATAACCCTTCTCGGTCACGGTAAAAGATGCGACCTTTAACGATGGATTTTCAAAGATCTCTTCCAGTCTTTCCTTGTCCTCGATCTTTAAGGATTCCGCAATTGAACCCACCACTCGCTTTTCGATCTCACCGTTTCCTTTTAAAGTGACGGCGATATGCAGATTATCGAATCTTCTGAAGTAGTCATCGATGGCTTGCGAATCCCTGCCGCCGACGGCAATGATGCCCTTATTTAAGACGCCTTCATCCAGAAGCTTGTCACAGAAGACCGCCTGGAACGCACGGAAGAGATTGCCTGCACCAAAGTGGACCCACTCCGGATCTTTTCTGGTATCTTCGATCATCTTTTCCCTGTCATAGGAGAAGACTTCATAGCCCTTCTTCAGCCATTCTTCTTTTTCATTTATGACGTTAATCAGTTTCATATTATCGATGACTCTTTTCTATCGCTTCCCATAAGCCGCAGATATAGGCTGCACCTAAAGCTCTGTCATATAAGCCATAGCCCGGCATTGCCACTTCATCCCAGATCATTCGACCATGATCCGGTCTGATCGGTCCTTCAAAACCGATATCGTATAAGGCCTTGACGATCTCATACATGTCGAAGTTGCCGTCCTCTGATAAGTGGGCAGCCTCTTCAAAGTTGTCAGGGGAATGGAACTTCAGGTTTCTGACATGGGCGAAGTGGATCCTTCCCTTTAAGGAGCGGATCATATCCGGCAAGTCATTGTTTAAGTTGGTTCCATAGGAGCCCGAACAGAAAGTGACACCATTGTGAGGATCATCGACGGCTTTCATCAAGCGGTTGATGTTTTCTTTGTTGATGATGATTCTTGGTAAGCCGAATACACTCCAGGCCGGATCATCGGGATGAATGGCCATCTTGATGTCATATTCATTGCATACCGGCATGATTCTCTTTAAGAAATAGACTAAGTTGTCAAAAAGCTTTTTATTGTCGATGTCCTTGTATAAATCGAATAACTCCTTGACCTTGGCCATACGTTCAGGTTCCCAACCCGGCATCACCGTGCCGTTCATATCGGAAGCGATCGATTCAAACATCTTTTCAGGAACTAACTTATCAACTGCTTCCTGTGTGTAAGCTAATACAGTGGAACCATCTTCTCTTTCTCTGGCTAACTCTGTTCTTGTCCAGTCAAAGACCGGCATGAAGTTGTAGCAGACCAGATGTATTCCTTCTTCACCTAAATTCCTTAAACATTCAATATAGGTATCGATATCCTTATCCCTGTCCTTGGAACCTGTCTTGATGGCATCAGAGACATTGACCGATTCTATACCAGAGATATGTAGACCGGCATCTTCTACTTCCTTTTTTAAGGCTCTTATTTCATCCCTTGTCCATAAGTCACCGGGCTGCTTGTCATAGAGGGTTGTGATGATACCTGTGACATAGCGGATCTGTTTAATCTGTTTCAGGGTAACGGTATCAAACCTGGAACCGTACCAGCGGAATGTCATTTCCATAAATATTTACTCCTTATCATCTTCATTTTAAAACATCAGAAAGCCTTAGGACTTTCTGATGTCTTTCTTATTTGTTTTCCCAGCGTTTCTTCAGAACGAAGGCCGCATCTTTCGGCTGACGTTCTCTGGTGAAGACACCCTTCTTGTTTCCGTTGACGCGGAAGATGCCTTCGGTCGTCTGGAAATCCGCAAAGTTCCACACCAGTTCACCCTGAATGAAATCATAGGTGTCAAAGACCTTGAAATTCTCTTCCAGGTATTCGCACTGGTATTCCTGTGACCACATGACGCTTGGCAGTTTATGTTCCGTAGAAAGGGTATCGGTGCCGAATTCCGTAAACACGATCGGACCGTTGAAACCTTTCGCTTCCCAGCGCTTCATTTCATCGTGGAACTTTTCGACGGCATCGGAAATATCCGGACCGCCGGAAATGTACCAGCCGTAGTAGCGGTTGAGACACATGAAGTCCACCAGCATGTAGCACTGACATTTTTCCGGTGCACTGTTCTTTTCGAAAGCGCCGGTCATCGGACGATGCTGCGGATCGATCTGTCTTGCCTTTTCAAATACTTTTGCGAAGTAATCGTGGGCGAAGCTGCTGGTCGTCTCCGGTTCATTGAACAAAGAGAAGGCGAAGACCGACGGGTGATTCTTGTCCCGTCCGATCATCTCTTCGACCTGCATCAGATGGTTCTTCAATAATTCCGGAACAGTCGGCGTTTCAAAGAAGCTCGTGTACTTGCCCATACCGGCATCGACGAAGTTGTGCGTGGAACGCATCATGCCGACAGCTGCCACTTCATCGATGATCAGGAAACCCTCTTCATCGGCAAAGCGGTACCACTCTTCCGCGTATGGATAATGCGATGTACGGAAGCAGTTGGCATCCATCCACTTCATGCATTCAAAGTCACGCTTTAACAAAGGCAGATTGAAGCCCCTGCCGATGATGTCGAAGTCTTCATGTTTGCCAAAGCCCTTCAGATAGACTTCTTCGCCATTGATCAGGATGCGCTTTCCTTCGACCTTTACCGTACGGATACCGATCCTGTCTTCATATTCATCGATCAGCTTTCCTTCGTTTTCAACAGTGATCTTCAACGTATACAGATAGGCATTGCGGACTTTCCACAGATGTGCCTTTTCGACCTTCAGCTGTCCTTTTTTGCCTTCACCTTTCGCAACCAAATTTCCTTCTTTATCAAACAAGGAAACTTTGACAGTGCTTGTCCCGTTGGTGCAGACTTCATAGTCTAGCAGGGCATCCTCTTTATCCAGCGTATAGTTCACGCTGTAATCCTGGATGCGCTCTTCAGGAAGAAGGACCAGATAGACCGAACGGTTGAGTCCGGCATAATTGAAGAAATCGAAGTAGGGAGCGGCGATGCACGTGCCGTTTTTCAGTGTCTTGACGGCGCCGCACGGAAGGCTGCGCTCATTGAGCTCGTTGTTGGCTTTAACGCTCAGGTGATTGACTTCCCCTTTTCTTACATAATTTGTGATATCACACAGAACAGGCAGGAAGCCGCCTTCGTGTTCCGCGACTTTTTCACCGTTGACATAGACGCTGCCGCGGTGAGTGATGCTGCCGAAACGCAGCTGGATGTTTCCGTCATGTTCCGGTACGAAGAAGTCTCTTTCATACCAGAAATCACCGCAGTAATTCTTGGAATACTGATCGGTAAACAAGTCCTGGAAACTGGATGGAACAGGCAGGGAAACGGATGAGCGAAGACCGCTCATCCAGTTTTCTTTTTCTCCGATGGATTCAGGATCAAAACAGAAGTTCCACATGCCGTCAAGGCTGAGAGATAATCTCTTGGAATTTGTAACAGGGTATAAACTCAGCTGATCATACATGTTTCATTACCTCCGTCAGATCTTATGCTTCTTCCATCATTTTATCATCGAATACGAAGTAACCTGCTAAGAAGCCTGCGATCAGAGATACGACGATCGCAACGATGCCCCAAGGACCGTAAACTGCTGCGATAGCCGGTAAAGTCAGACCGTTGACTGTGATCATGACATCACGTGTGACATGCATGACACCGCAGATCGCGCCGCCGATACCGTTGGCCAGTAAGAGGACAGCGAAGACCTTCTTGCACTTCATGAGGATACCGTAGATTGCCGGTTCTGTGACACCGCCGACGAATGCGGATACAGCGGAAGTAGCGGCAAGCTCTTTTGTTTCAGCGTTCTTTGACTTCAAAGAGATCGCGAATACGGCTGCGGCAATACCGAAGTTGGTGCCGACCGTTAACGGAAGGATGTAGTCATAACCTAAGACGGCATGGTTGTTCATGACGATTGGAACCATTCCCCAGTGAACACCGAAGATGATCATGACCGGCCATAAAGCTGCCATTAAGAAACCACCGACCAATGGGAAGGTATCAAGAGCTGCCTTGATGACGTTGGCAATTGCCCTACCGACAATGTCCGTGACCGGACCGACAACCAATACGACTGCAACGAATACGACGACCATGACGATCAGCGGAACGAAGATCGAACGGATGACCTTAGGAAGTTTCGCATTCAGGAATTTTTCCAGTACAGACTGTAACCAGGCTGCAACGATGATCGGAAGAACGGTGCTGGAGTAGCTGATCATCGTGACAGGGATACCTAAGAAGTTGACATTTTCAGCAGAGCTCAGAGCTGCGAAGTTCGGATATAACATTGCAGCTGCGATTGCCATCGTGATGAATGGGTTGCCGCCGAATTTTTTACCTGCACTGTAAGCTAAGAACATCGGTAAGAAGTAGAAGGTACCATCAGCGACCGCATAAAGGATCGCATAAGTGGAAGAATCCTTCGGTAAAATGTTGAAAGTTGTCAATAAGACTAAGACGCCCTTCAATAATCCGGCACCCATGAAGGCACCCATAAATGGCATGAAGATACCGGAGACCAGATCGGCCATCGTACCGGCAAAATCAAATTTTTTCTTTTCGCCTGTTTCTGCCTTTGTGTCAGCCGGATCAGC
>ONXX01000081.1 GCA_900321955.1 uncultured Bacillota bacterium
AGGTCAAAGGAAAGATCCTGGAATACACCAAGAAGCTGGGCTTAGGCATCGGCATCATCGGCCTGTTCAATATCCAGTTTATCGTCGACAAAAACGAAGACGTCTATGTCATCGAAGTCAATCCGCGTTCTTCCAGAACCGTGCCGTTCCTGTCCAAGGCGACCGGCTTCCCGTTAGCGGATATTGCCACGGAAGTCATTTTAGGCAAGAGCTTAAAGGAACAGGGCATCTTCGATCTTTACAGCGAAGAAAAGAAGCGCTACTACGTCAAGGTCCCTGTATTCTCTTTCAATAAGATCAAGGGACTGGATGCCTATCTTTCCCCGGAAATGAAATCGACGGGTGAAGCGATCGGCTACGATGACAAGCTCAACCGTGCCTTATATAAGGCCTTACAGGCCTCGGGCATGCATCTGAGGAACTACGGTACGGTCTTTGTGACCATTGCCGATTCCGATAAGGATGAAGCGCTGCCTTTGATCCGCCGTTTCTATGACCTGGGCTTCAACATCGAAGCGACCCGCGGCACTGCCCGTTTCTTGAAAGAAAACGGCATCCGCACCAGGATCTTACAGAAGCTTTCGGTCAACGACGACATCCGCAACTCGATCTCCCAGGGCCACGTAGCCTACGTCATCAATACCAGAGATGTGGCATCGGAAGATGAACTCAACGACGGCGTGGCGATCCGTTTACTGGCGATCGAAAATGATACCAACATCTTCACCTCCCTGGATACCGTCAAGGCGTTGCTGGATGTACTGGAAGAGATCACCCTGAAGGTCTCGGTCATCAACGCGTGAGGTTTTCATGGAAGAGAAGATCTTTACGATAATTGAAAATAAACTGATCGCCCGCAACACATATCAAATGAAGCTGAAGGGTGAAGACCTTTCTAAGATCAGACCGGGCCAGTTTGTCAATGTGAAACTGGAAGGCTTTTTCCTGCGCCGGCCGATCTCCGTCTGCAACGTCGAAGATGACGTGCTGACTTTGATCTATAAGAAAGTCGGAAGCGGCACAAAAGTCCTTTCTCAAATGAAAGAAGGAAAGCTCAATGTATTAAGCGGCTTGGGCAATGGCTATGACCTGTCTATGAGCGGCGACAAACCGCTGCTGATCGGCGGCGGTGTGGGTGTACCGCCTCTCTATTTCCTGGCCAGACGTTTAAGGAAAGAAGGAAAGAAACTTACCGTCATTCTGGGTTTTAATACAAAGGATGAAATCTTCATGAAGGAAGATTTTGAACAGCTGGGCTGTCAGGTGATCATCACCACCGTGGATGGCTCTAAAGGTCATAAGGGTTTTGTCACCGATGTCATGGAAGATCTGGACTACAGTTATTTCTATACCTGCGGACCGCTGCCGATGTTGAAGGCGGTCTATGCAAAGACAAAGAGCGAAGGCCAGTTTTCTTTGGAAGAGCGCATGGGCTGCGGCTTTGGTGCCTGCATGGGCTGTACGATCAAGGTCAAGGGCGGCTACAAGCGCGTCTGCAAGGAGGGCCCGGTTTTTGTGAAGGAGGAACTGCCATGGCAAGAATAAAAACTTCTTTGTGCGGCATCGAACTGGACAATCCGATCATACCGGCCAGCGGCACCTTCGGCTATGGCTATGAATTTGCCGACCTCTACGATATCGATATTCTCGGTTCCCTGTCTTTCAAGACGACGACGTTGGAAAGCCGCTTTGGCAATCCGACACCGCGCATCGCGGAAACAAGCAGCGGCATGTTGAATGCCATCGGTTTGCAGAATCCGGGCGTGGATAAAGTTATCAGGGAAGAACTGCCGAAATTAAGAAGTTGTTTCCATAAGCCGATCATGGCCAACATCAGCGGTTTTTCGATCGAAGAATATCAGGAAGTGGCCGGAAGATTGGATAAGGAAGAACAGATCGCTTTTATTGAGGTCAATGTCAGCTGTCCGAATGTCTCCGGCGGCGGCATCCATTTCGGTTCTGATCCGCAAATGGCCAGGAAGGTGACGGAAGCGATCAAGGAGGTTACAAGTAAACCGATCCTTATCAAACTTTCGCCGAATGTCACCGACATCGTTTCGATCGCCAAAGCCTGTGAAGAGGGCGGTGCCGATGGATTGAGCCTGATCAATACGCTGATCGGCATGCGGATCGATATCCGAAAAAGAAGACCGATCCTGGCCAACAAGACCGGAGGTCTCAGCGGTCCGGCCATCTTCCCGGTGGCTGTACGCATGGTCTACCAGGTGGCAAAGGCGGTGAATATTCCGATCGTCGGACTGGGTGGTATAAGTTCCGCGCAAGACGTCGTGGAGATGATGCTGGCGGGGGCGAGCGCAGTGGAAGTCGGTGCTGCCAACTTTGCCGATCCCTTTGTCTGCAAGAAGATCATTGAAGACCTGCCTCATCTGCTGGATGAGCTGGGCGTTGAAGATATCAGAGAAATCATAGGAGGAGCGTTAAATGGGTAGAGATGTAATCGTTGCCTGCGATTTTCCAAGCAAGGAAGAAGTATTGAACTTTCTGGACAAATTCGAAGGCAAAAAGCCGTTTGTGAAGATCGGCATGGAACTGTTCTATGGCGAGGGACCAACGATCGTCAAAGAGATCAAGGCCAGAGGCCATAAGATCTTTCTGGATCTGAAACTCCATGACATCCCTAACACGGTCAGGAAGGCGATGAAAGTCTTAAGCCGTCTGGATGTGGATATGATCAACTGCCATGCGGCAGGCACCAGTGTGATGATGAAGGAAGCCATTGAAGGCTTGAAAAGAGAAGACGGGACCAGACCTTTACTGATCGCGGTCACCCAGCTGACCAGCACCGATCAGGAAGCGATGGAAAAGGATCTGCTGATCGAAAAGCCGATCGATGAAGTCGTCATGCATTATGCCATGGTTGCCAAGCAGGCAGGGCTTGACGGTGTCGTCTGTTCGCCTTTGGAGGCCGGCAAGGTCCATGAAAGCTGCGGCAACGATTTTATCACCGTCACTCCGGGCGTTCGTTTTGCGGAAAATGAGAAGGGCGACCAGAAACGGGTCATGACCCCGGCACAGGCCAAAGAGATCGGTTCCGACTACATCGTCGTCGGCCGTCCGATCACGGCAGCCGAAGATCCGGTCGCTGCATATGAGAGAGCTGTAAAGGAGTTTGTTGACTGATGGAAGAAGTAAAGAGAATGATTGCAGAAGATCTGCTGGCGATCAAGGCCGTATTCTTAAGACCGGATGATCCTTTCACCTGGGCAAGCGGCATCAAGTCGCCGATCTATTGTGACAATCGTCTGACCTTGAGTGATGTCAGAGTCAGAGACGATGTGGAAAACAGCTTTGCCAAACTGATCGCAGAGAAATATCCGGAGGCAGAGGTCTTAATGGGCACTTCCACTGCCGGTATCGCTCATGCGGCGATCACCGGTCATCTTATGAAGCTGCCGATGGGCTATGTCCGCTCTTCCAGCAAGGACCATGGCCGCGGCAACCAGATCGAAGGAAAACTGGAAGCAGGCGATAAAGTCGTCGTCGTGGAAGATCTGATCTCGACCGGCGGCAGCGTCATCGAAGTCGTGGAAGCTTTACGCCAGGCCGGCGCGGAAGTGCTGGGCATTGTTTCCATCTTCACCTATGGCATGAAGAAGGGTTTGGATCGTCTGAAAGAAGCCAATATTGAAAACACTTCGCTTTGCGATCTGGATGCCTTATTGAAGGTCGCTGTGGAAAGCGGCTATATCAGAAGGGACGACGAGGCAAAGATCCTGGCGTTCCGTGACAACCCGAGTGATGAAAGCTGGATCGGATAGCTTATGAGACATCTGATCGATATCCTGGATCTGTCAAAAGAAGAGATCGATGAACTGATCACGGTCGCCGATGACATCATTGCCGATCCGAAAAAATACAACGAAGCATGCAAGCACAAGATCCTGGCGACGCTGTTTTTTGAACCGTCAACGCGTACCAGACTGTCCTTTGAAAGTGCGATGCTTTCTCTTGGCGGGGAAGTCTTAGGTTTTTCGGAAGCCCAGTCTTCTTCGGCTTCCAAAGGCGAGAGCGTTGCCGATACGATCCGTACCGTGTCCTGCTATTGCGACATCATCGCGATGCGCCATCCTAAAGAGGGTGCTCCCTTTGTCGCTTCCAGGGTCTCACAGGTGCCGATCATCAATGCCGGAGACGGCGGTCACAACCACCCGACCCAGACATTGACCGACCTATTGACCATACATCGTCAAAAGGGCCGCTTCGATGATCTGACCATCGGCATGTGCGGCGACTTGAAATTCGGCCGCACCGTCCATTCTCTGATCGCTGCCTTATCGCGCTACAAGAACATCAAGATTGTCCTGATCTCGCCGGACGAGCTGAAGCTTCCTTCCTACATCAAGAAGGATGTCATGGATGCCAATGGCATGACCTACTATGAGACCACGGATCTGGAAGAAAAGATGGCGGATCTCGACATCCTGTATATGACCCGCGTACAGAGGGAACGTTTCTTCAACGAAGAAGATTACCTGCGTTTAAAGGACAGCTATATCCTGACGCCGGAGAAGCTGAAGAATGCCAGAGAGGATCTCAGCATCATGCATCCGCTGCCTCGTGTCAACGAGATCGCGACAAGTGTCGATGATGATCCGCGGGCGCACTATTTCCTTCAGGTGAAAAACGGCCGCTTCATCCGTATGGCCCTCATACTGAAGCTGCTCAAGGAGGCTGAAAATGAACATTGATTCGATCGTAAACGGCGTGGTCATTGACCACATCAGTGCCGGCAAGGCGATGCGCTTATACGAACTGCTGGGTTTGGAGAAACTGGATTGTTCGGTGGCCATCATCAAGAACGTCAATTCCAACCGGATGGGCAAGAAGGACATCATCAAGATCGATGCCGATGTGCCGATCGACTTTGACCTGATCGGTTATGTCGATCCGGATGTGACGATCAACTTCATCCGCGATGAAAAGCTGGTGGAGAAAAAGACCGTCACGCTGCCCAAGGAACTGAAGAATGTCCTGTATTGCAAGAATCCCCGCTGCATCACTTCCGTGGAAAGAGGCCTCGATCACATCTTCAAGCTGACCGATGCCAAAAACAAGGTCTACCGCTGCATCTATTGCGAGACCAGGGCGGAATAAGAACGAATAGTCTAAAGAATGATGTGTTTCTGATTGAAACCATCATTTTTTTGATAGAATTTTAAGTGAAGATGAGTGAAAGAAAAGACAGAAATAATAAACTGATCGTCAGCTTTTTCGGATCTTTTTCGATGAGCTACAATGGGCGGACCATTACCGACAAGGCCAAGAACAGTGAAAATCAGTTCAACTATCTGATGCAGCTGATCACCCATTTCCCCGATCAGGGCGTCAATAAGAACACATTGATCAATGCGCTGTTTTCCAATCGTGATCTGGTCGATCCCAATCATGCCATTCACTCCGTCATGTACAACGCCAAGAAACGTCTGGAGTCCTATGGCCTTCCGAAGGTGAATTACTTTGTGGCAAAGGAAGGAAAGTATTACTGGACAAAAGAAATCGAGATCATCGAGGATGTAAAAGAATTTGAGGAACTGATCAAAGAAGCTTCCTTAAAGGAAGACGACGATGAAAAGATCGAACTTCTGCAGGAAGCGGTCTATCTTTACCAGGGCGATTTCCTGGAACGGCAGATCGGCTTGAACTGGATCACCAGAGAAAACTGGCGCTGCCGCAAACTCTTTGCGGAAACGGTCAATACCCTGGCAAAACTCTTAAAAGAAAACGGCCGTTACGAGATGCTGGAACGTCTGGGTCTCTATGCGGCAAGAATACAGCCGTTCTCCGATTGGGAGACTCTGACGATGGAAGCCTTCATCTCCATGGGCAAGACCGAAGCGGCTTACCAGCTCTTTGATGATACGATCGATCTTTATCTGCACCAGCAGGGCATCAAGCCTTCCAACCGCATGTTTGATC
>ONXX01000078.1 GCA_900321955.1 uncultured Bacillota bacterium
AATGCCAATTACTACACCCTGGTCACTTCCCATTGTCCGGACATCTTTGACTCGATTCTGGGCTATCACAGCGATCTTCTCTTAAGCGGACATTCCCGCGGCGGACAGATCTACATCCCGCTCTTATCCTTGTTTGGCAGAGACTATGGCTGCAAGAAATACTACCATGGCAAGACCACCAAAGACGGCACCACCATCGATGTCAGCAATGGCTTAGGCATGATCGGCGATAAAGCCCGCTTCCTGGCGGATGCCGAAATCGTCTTATATACCTTCAGATCTGCCGATTGAACAGATACAGTAAGACAAAACCCTTAAAGCCAAAACTCTTTAAAGGAATATTCCGATCCAGGAATATTTTTTTATACGGATCATAGACCATTGCTTCCTTCAAACGCATATCCAGGATCGCCTCCAGTATTTTGAAATTCTCCATAAAGGAGAGCCTCTCATCCAGAGAGACTTCAGCTGTCTTCTTATTTGAAACATCGACCAAACGAAATAACACTTTATGCATGATCGATGCACCTCAAAAGAATCTGTTTCCCCTTATAAAACAAGAGTCCCTCATTTTCTTCAAGATCCTCCTTGCCGTTATAAAAGAAGATGCTTTGTATAAACACACCTTTGCCGATCCACAGGAAGACCTCAGGCATATGTTTGACCTCTTTTATATCCATTACCTCAATCATTCCTTGATACGCTTTTTGATAGAGCTCCGCTTTTTCTTTATCATAGGAAGATACGGTCAGTTTCTCTTTCATCCAGATCTCCCTTCGTTTCTTCTTGTCGCAGCCTAAAAAGATTCCTTTCTCCCCTTTTGCGGCACAAATGTGTTCCGGAAGTCTGGGAAGGATCGGTGGAAAGACAGGATCTCCTTCTTTGTATTCCTCTTCCAGAATCGGCACAAAGCTGATCGGTTCTTCCTTCAAGAAGAAACAATCGCCCTTATAGCGGCTTCTCTGATTGAACAGATAGAGAATGTCACTGCTGTCGCTCTCCTTAATCAAAGCCTTATTCTTAAAACAGGACAGGAGTTTAAAGCCAACCTGAACCGTACTGCTCAGACAGATGACGGAGACCTGTTTCCCCTTCTTCTTTAAAAGCTGCAGCAGGTGATCGGCATTTTCTTCCCGATAGGAAAGAAAGATGCTGATATCTTCAAATAATAAGGTGACTTCTTCTTTACAACCGATCAGTTTTTCAAAGAGAAGATCGATCTCTTCGCTTTCTTCATAGAGAAAGGAATCGGCGATGGCCGGACCATGCAGTATTCCGGAACCGATAAAAACGGTCTGGCGCTTTTTCTCGTTGAGTGTATTGACGATCGCTAGAACTTCCTTTTTACGACTTGAACAGATCAAGAGATCTTCCCGCAGGCTGTACGCCAGTAAACCGCGCTTGCAGGAAAGATAGTCATCAATTTCACCCAGAACAATGCAATTCCCCTTGGCCAGGTCCTTTCGTCTCATCGGAATCGGCGGATTTAAATCGATTTTCGGCGTTTTGATCTGCAGTTTTCTGGTTGTTTCCAAGATCAGCTTATTAAACTTACTGATCTCCAGAATGGGCTTGCCGTAAGGAATGAGCTGCTTCTTTTGAATCTGCAGATCATTTTGTAAGACAGAGACTTCATAAGGCTGCTTTTCACCGATATCGTTTTTCGCGTAGATGCTTTGGGCCTGATACAACATCTCATCGATCCTTAAGATGAACTGCCCCGGCCGTTTGAGATAGGCGGCGTCCTTTTCACGAATTAAATCTTGCGAATCCCTTTCTTCAAAGACCTTCAAGGCAATCTTGAAACGGGAATTGGACCAGATCTCCTCATCGATGTTGCCTGCCGGTTTCTGTGTCGACAGGATCAGGTGGATCCCGAGACTTCGGCCGATCCTGGCAATTGAGATCAGCTCCCGGATATCTTCGGGATGTTCCTTTTTCAGTTCGGCAAACTCGTCGATGATGACCAGCAGATGAGCGATCTTTTCAAAACCGTATTTCCGATAATCGCTGTCAAGATAATCATCCAGGTCGTTGATCGGCAAAGCACAGGCCTCGGAAAGCCTTCGAAACAGGATCTGCCGCCTCGTGCAGATCTGTCTTAAGACGATGATCAGACGTTCAAAGCGATTGCCCTCCAGATTGGATAGTGAGGCGATGATGTGCGGCAGGCTTTGTCCTTCATAAGTCAGCGATGAAAGAATACCGGCGCCTTTGTAGTCGATCAGGATGAGATTCAGATAGTCCGGGGCATAGCGTATACATAGGGACAGCAACATCGAAACGATCAGTTCTGACTTGCCCGAACCGGTCGATCCGCCGATCAGTCCATGCGGTCCCTGTTTATTCTGATGAAGGTCAAAACTTAAAAGCTGATCCTCGCTGTAGGCAAAGTCGCAGCGTAAGTCATGATGGACATCCCGATAGCTCTTTTTGATATCAAAGTTTTCAAAGACAGAAGAAAAAGTGAACGCTTTGTCTTCACTCAAAAAATGATTGTAGGTCCCAAGCTTATGAAAACTCTCCTTGAGATCGACGAGCTCTTCCACATAAGAAAAAGTCGTCGTTTTATCCTGATACAGTTTTCCCTTGTTGCCGTGAAAATCAATGATGGCCTTGCCGTCCTTTAACAGATCATTGATGTCATCGGAAAAATACAGGACGATGATCTTTTCGTTTTGAAAGCGCAAGGCGATCGGATCCCTGGCAAACAGCAGCAATGGCTTATCCAGCTTCAGCTGATCGAGTTCCTGCAGATCACGAGGTTTGTCAAAAAGAAACCTTCGTCTTTCATAAAACAAGTGCGGCAGATCAAAATAGAACTCGCTCAGCCTGTCGTCCTTGGCATAAACGGCGATATAGATATCTTCAAAGCTGTGGCGGTAAGCCATCTGTAAGAGAAAATGAAGGAAGAAGTGGTCCTTCTCGCTCTTCTTGGCGACAATGCTGACCCTCTTGTTTTGTTTCAAATCCAGAAACAGAGGCAAAGGGCCAATACTTGAAAGCATCTTCTGAATCTGTTTTAAAATTGCAGCAATATCTTCGTTTTCTTCCTTCATCAAAACGGAATGATCCTCATGGATCGTCCCGAGAAACATGGAAAGATAATCTTCATCATCCTTATTGGTATAGAAAGGTTCCTTATCCATCTTCTGAAGGGAAAAGAAGCGTTTCTGCTGGCTTTTCAGATAGGAGTCGATATTTCCCTTAACTGTCTCTTCATACTCTTTCAGGCGCTTTAAATAGGCTTCTTTCGTCTTTAAAGCCATCTTGTTTTCCCGCCGCTTTTCTTCAAAGTAGAAAGCCAGCGGCAGCACGATCGATGTCAACAACATCGCAATCGGCGTGATCATGTAGGTCAAGGGTTCAAAGTATTCGCTTCCCCTTTCCAGATTGCTTTGGATGCTTAAAAAGCTGGCCAGACAGATCGAAATGGACATGATCGAATTGGGCAGGATCGTCTTTACGATATCCGGATTGCCTTTTTTCTGGTAAGGCTGATATTTCTCCAATTCGGGAACGAACAGCTCCTTCTTCTCCTGCTTCAGATAAGAGAGAGTCTTTCTCTGACGGTACGTATAAGGCAAGGACTGTTCCTTGATTTGATAAGGCGAAACGCCGATCGACAGACCGAAATGGCTGACGTAGAGAAAGTCCTCGTAATAGTAAAACATGATGCTCAGATACTCGACCTTATCTCCCTGTTTCAACTGCAATCCGTCATAGCTTTGGCCATTGACCGAAAGATCCAGATCACTTTCCAGGAAGCCGTTTCTTAAAAAGATGTAGCCTTCCTTAATATAGGGATCGCAAATAAAAAAGGCACATTCTTCCTGCGAGGAGAAATAGACCTCCCGGTTTTCATAGAAATCAAAGCGGTCCGCCCCTTCATCTGTATCATAGACATAGACTTCGATCGCAAAGAAGCCGTTTTCTTCATAGACCAGATACTTTTTCGTTTCCAGAAGGCAGACCTTTTTCTCGTCTTCCAGAAAGAAGGATCTGCCGGTGGAAAGATAATAGTGCGGGCTCTTGTAATAGATGGAAATGCCCTTATAGACAAAAGGCTTGTCTGAATCGAGACGAGTCCGGACAAAACACTTGCGGTCCTTAATGATCAGATACTTCATCCGCTCGACACCAGGATATTGACATAGGCCTTGTGTTTTTCATCCGGGGTTTTGATCTCGATCCTGACACTTCCCGGCGCTATGGCAATGATCTCTCCTTTTTGTGTTTTTGCGATCTCTTCCTTTGGCGAAGTATAGATTAAATCCTCTTCCCTGTATCCTTCCGGAAGGGCTTTGACCTTTACTCTATAGGTCTGCCCGATTTTTAATACCTCGGCATAGGAATCTAAAACGAGGCGGTCCGATTTGATATCCAGATCCTTGATCTTTGGCCTGTTTTTGCGGGTACACTTTTCGACAAAGTGTCCGTTTTCGATGTGATGCAGACCGCCGAAGACCTGATCTTCCTCATCAAGGATCGAAAAGGATTGGGTAAAGCCCAGCTTGTTCATTCTCGATTTGGAAGTATTCAATATGAGATCGAGAAGATAGTGAAGCGAGACATCGCCGCAGACTTTGACATCTTCATTTTCTTCACTCAGCTCTTCCAGGCCTGAATAAGGAAGTTCAATGGCACTGCTGCTTAATTGGCCATCCTCATCAAAAAGATGCAGGGTCGAGCGCACAACGCCTCTTAATCCCCCATCGACTTCCACATCCGCCAAAGTAAAGCCCAGTGTCTCCACGCCCATATTGAGACCCAATACCGCCTTGGCCGATGCCTGCATGATCGCATTGAGGTCATGGTCATTCTTGTTGATATAGCGAATCTTGCCGCCTTTCGTCTCAAAACCCAGCTTGTGAGCATTGTACAAGACAAATTCGCTCTTTCCGGATGCGTGCAGTTTGACTTTCAGATCCATATTGAGAAAGGCTGTCGGGATCTGGGCAATCGGCACTTTGATCTTGCACAGAGGGATGGAAACTTCATCGTCTTCCTTAACCGGCACAAACAAAGAATTCAAAAGACTCTTAAAGCTTTTGGCATCCAGATCCTTAAACTTCATTCGATAGTTCTTATAGCGGCCGCAGGAAATGCCCAGCTTTTCCGTCGTATTGAAATCCAGGGTGAAGAAACAATTCTTGAGATCATTTCTTTCTTCCAGCCACTTGAGCCTTGGTTTGACATTGTGGATGGAGATATCCAGATAGGCATTGAGCCCCTCTTCATTTTTGGAGATATGAAAATCAATTCCCGAAGTATTCAGGGAATAAGAAACGCGAAAGCCATTGGAAGTAAAGACATGCGGATCATTCGATGCCAAAAGCTCATACTTCTCGTTGATATAGGAAGTATTTTCCAAGACTTCTCCATAAGGAACAATGACTGCTTGGTTGAAATCGACATAGTCTGATGTTTCAATATTCAGTTTCTCAAAGACTTCTTCATAGTCTGCTGGCCGATAGGAAAGATCTTCCCCGTCGGCTTTCGTTACGATCTGGCAGGCATCATCCTTGTAGATGAGATCGCCCGCGGCAAGATCTTCATTGATCGGATGAAACTCCTGTTTCTGTTCCTCCTCAAAGAAGGGTTCAAACTGCGGTTCATTCAATTGTTTCACCGCTTTATCAATGACCGCCAGGGCCTTTTCCTCTTTGACTTTTGCCTTGGCCCGATCAGAATAGGACAGATAGCCTTTCTGCCTCAAAACCGTCAAGGGATCGCCGCTTTCTGCCAAGAGCTTGCAGATGGTCTTAGACAAAAAGTCATAATCGAGTGCCTTATCCAAGAGCGATTTATCTTCTTCATCGACAATGTCCCATAAGGCCAGTTTTTCAAAATTGTCGTCGATGTCTTCACTTAAGCCTATGCCGCTTTTATTGGCCAGGGCATTGAGGTAATCCCCGACCAAAAAGAAAGTGCCTGCCTTGCAGGAAACGCAAGTAAGAAACAGTAATGTTACAAGGCAGACACATATCTTTTTAATTGAAATTGGATGCATTGGCGACGATCGTCGA
>ONXX01000075.1 GCA_900321955.1 uncultured Bacillota bacterium
GATTGCGGCCCAGCCCATATAGCGCTTGCCATCCTTGATTCCGGTTGACTTAAGATCAGGAATGACACAGAAGTACTGCCATGGTTTTTCTTTGAGCTTGCCGATCTCTTCTCTGACGATGGCATCGGCTTCTCTCAAAGCGTTGAGTCGATCTTTCGTGATCGCACCGACACACCTTACGCCAAGGCCAGGTCCCGGGAACGGCTGACGGTAGACCATGTCTTTCGGAAGACCTAAAGCTTCACCGACGACTCTGACTTCATCCTTATATAAGTATTTGACCGGTTCAACCAGTTCAAAGTTGAGTTCCTTCGGTAAACCGCCGACGTTGTGGTGAGCTTTGACACCCTTTGATTCCAGGATATCCGGATAGATGGTGCCCTGTGCTAAAAATTCAACGCCTTTGATTTTCTTGGCTTCCTTGGCAAAGACATCAATGAAGACCTTGCCGATGATCTTTCTCTTGGTTTCCGGATCATCCACGCCTTTTAATTCCTTCAGGAATTTGTTGGACGCATCGACATAGCGAAGGTCGGCACCCAGATTTTTTTCGAAGACTTCGATGACTTGTTCCGGTTCGCCTTTCCTGAGTAAGCCGTGGTTGACATGTACACAAACCAGCTGTCTGCCGATTGCCTTGATTAATAAGGCTGCTACGACTGATGAGTCGACACCGCCTGACAGGGCAAGCAGGACCTTCTTGTCACCGACCTGTGCCTGGATTTCTTTGATCTGGCTGTTGATGAATTTTTCCGCTGCCTTTTTTGTTGTGATTCGTTTTAAAGATTCTGGTCTTTTATCCATTTGTCGTTCCTCCGCTGTTGTTCTTTAATAAGACATCATGAGCTCCGCCTTCAACGATCGAAGTAGAGGAGATCTGTGTAAGTTTCGCTTTTTTCTGGAATTCCGGGATCGTGATCGCACCGCAGTTGCACATCGTCGATTTGATCTTGTAGGTCGTTAAACGAACGTTTTCCTGCAAGCTGCCGGCGTATGGGACATAAGAGTCAACGCCTTCTTCAAAGGAAAGCTTGGATGCTCCGCCGACATCATATCTTTGCCAGTTGCGGGCACGGGCAGAACCTTCGCCCCAGTATTCTTTATAGTAGGTGCCGTTGATCATGACCCGGTTGGTCGGTGATTCGTCGAAGCGGGCAAAGTATCTTCCCAGCATGACGAAGTCAGCGCCCATGGCCAATGCCAGGGTGATGTGATGGTCGTAGACGATACCGCCGTCGGAACAGACCGGAATGTAGACACCGTTTTTCTTGAAGTAGTCATCTCTGGCTTTTGCCACTTCCATGACGGCTGAAGCCTGACCGCGTCCGATACCCTTTGTTTCTCTGGTAATGCAGATACTGCCGCCGCCGATTCCGACTTTGATGAAGTCTGCACCGGCATCCGCCAGGAATTTAAAGCCTTCGGCATCGACAACGTTGCCGGCACCGCATTTGACTTTACCTTTGTATTTCTTGTGGATCCACTCCAGTGTTTCGGCTTGCCAGTCAGAGAAACCTTCCGAGGAGTCGATACATAAGACATCGACACCGGCTTCAACCAAGGCCGGAACTCTTTCCTTATAATCACGGGAATTGATACCGGCACCGACAATGTAGCGCTTGTTTTCATCCAGCAATTCGTTTGGATGATCTTTGTGGAATTCATAGTCCTTACGGAAGACGAAGGCCTTCAGGTTGCCTTGCTTATCTACGATCGGAAGGGTATTCAGTTTGTGTTCCCAGATGATGTCGTTGGCTTCCGAAAGAGATATTTTGTCTTTTGCTGTAATCAGTTTTTCCAACGGCGTCATGAAAGTCTCCACCTTGGCATCCATCGCCGTTCTGGAGATGCGGTAGTCTCTTGAGGTGATCATGCCTAAGAGCTTTCCGCTTCCGGTACCATCATCCGTAACAGCCATCGTGGAATGCTGGGTCTTGTTTTTTAATTCCAGCACATCTGCCAGTGTGGCGTCCGGTTTGATGTTGGAGTCACTTGGTACGAAACCGGCCTTGTAGGATTTTGCCTTGCGGACCATTTCAGCCTGCGAAGCGATCGGCTGGGCACCGAAGATGAAGGCAACACCGCCTTCAGCCGCCAGCGCTACTGCCAGGCGGTTTCCGGATACTGACTGCATGATCGCTGAGACCATCGGAATATTCATTGTTAGCGATGGTGTTTCGCCTTTCTTATACTTCACAAGGGGAGTACAGAGCGAGACGTTGTCAGGAATGCATTTCTTGGTCGTGTGGCCCGGGATAAGCAGATACTCGTTGAAAGTATGAGATACATCGGGTAACAGTTTTGCCATTTTTCCTCCTTTAAAACGAACGATACTTCTATTTTGTAGAAGTATCGCTGTTTATCTTTTTAAGTATTATATCTTATTCTGTTGTCGCTTTATCACCAAATGTCAGAATCAGATTCAGAATGATTCCGGCGATTGCCGCACCGGCAACACACGGGATGTTCATATTGAAGAACGGAATCGTTCCGCCAAAGGCGTATTGACCGCCTAAGCCGATGATGCAGACTAAGGCGATGACCGCAATGTTCTTGGAATCAAACATGGAAACACCCTTATCGATCAGGATCGCAATACCCTGTGCCGCGATGGCGCCGAAGCAATAGACTTCAATACCGCCGATGACCGCAAGCGGGATACCATAGATGACTCTGATTAATGGCGTGAAGCAGGCAACGACCATGGCGATGATAGATGCAACCATCAATACCGGTACAGAGAAGACGCGGGTGATTGCCATTGTCGAGATGTTTTCGCCGTAGTTTGTGCCGGCCGGACCGCCGACAACACCGGAGACCATGTCACACAGACCATCACCGATCAGATTGTCGCCAAGCAAGGAAACCATATCGTATTTGCCTTTGCCTTTTTCCTTGGCAACATCATTGATGTAGATATCCAGCTGATAGATATGAGCTGTGGATTCCGGAATCGTCGCAATGGCGATCGGCATGATGCCGATCAAAGCCGCCATTGAGAATTTCGGGAAAGTGAAGGCCGGCAAGGCGAAGAAGGAACCATCTCCCAGTTTGAAGGAAGAAGAAGCCAGCGCTTCTGCCGGTACCGCTCTGAACAGACTGATGCCGCCGACCAGGTAGATGATTGCCGCGCAGAGAGAGCCGGTTAAGACACCCAGCAATAACGGCAGCTGGGAAAGAAGTCCTTTTAAGTAACGGGAATAGATACAGGTAGATAAGAAAGTCACAAGACCGACGACCATCCAGGCAGTTGCGACACCGCTTCCCTGTACGACATCGAGTCCGTTGATGTTATTGCCGATACCGACAAAATCAGCGATGGCGTTGCCGGCAAGCGTCAGACCGATGACCATCGATACTGAACCGGTAATCGAAGCCGGTAAGAACTTCTCGATCTTTTCGGCACCGAATTTTCTTACTACCAGACCGGCAGCGATGGAAACGAAGCCGGACATGATGATACCAAACTGTGCTTTAGAGATCAGTTCAGGCGGAAGGATGCCGCTTGCCTGCCATGAGGCGATCTGTTCTGCGCTTCCCTCAGCCATGGCCATTGCCGATACGGCAGACAGGTAGGCGAAGGAAGATCCGTAATACAGCGGGATCCTTTTCTTGGTTATAAAAATAAAACACAGAGTCGCAAGTCCGGAAGCGAAAATCGTCGTAGAGACTTGAAACCCTGTGATCAGTGCAACTGTGATAGTAGCCGGAAACATGACGATGACCTGCTGCAGTGCATAAAGAAGCAGCTTCCCGATCGAAGGTGTTTCATCAGGCAAATAACCAATTTTCTGGTTCTTAACAGACATATGATTTACCCCCTTATTCAACAGGCTGATCTTAAAGAAAAAGATCCCTTCCGGAGATCTTTCGTAACCCTCTTAACGGTTTTCATCCCTCCGGAATAAAACCCATTTTTAACAGATTATCAAATATTTCAGCGTGATTCAATAAATCTGAATCAAAATGAAACGATTTTTTGTTACACTTATGATAAGGAAGTATCCCCTTAAGCAGACATGTCTTTTACAAACCGCAGCTGCGGTTTTTCTTTTTCTCTTGTTTTTTCAAAGGCGATATAATGAAAGCAGGGATACCCATCATATCATTAAATTATTTTCGGAAAGGAAAGATCATGAAAGCAGAAGAACTCAAACAAAGACTGCTTGGCGGCTGTCATAAGGTGATCGAAGCAGAAGAGGAACTGACGGCGATCGATTCAAAATTCGGTGATGCCGACCACGGCCTGACGATGAAAAAGATTGCCGACACGATGATGGAAGCCATTAACTCTTCACCTGACAACATCAAGGATCTTTTTGAAAATGTTGCTTCCAAAGTCGGCGTACTGAACGGCGGAAGTGCTGTTCCGCTTTGGAACAGCTGGCTGCAGGGCATGGCCGATGTCGCTCCTGACAGCGAGGAAGCAAGTCTGGAAGAACTCAAGGCGATGTTTTCCAACGGCATGGAAGAATTTGATTTCATGTCCGGTGCCGCTGTCGGCGACAAGACGATCATGGATGCCTTGAAACCGGCTTCGGATGCGATCGAGGAAGCAAGCGATGAAAAGGCCTTGTTTGTAAGTGCGGCTGCCGCGGCAAAACAGGGTGCAGAAAAAACCAAGGAATTCACAGCCAAATTCGGCAGGGCAAAGAGCTATGGCGAAAAGACACTGGGCACTTGTGATGCCGGTGCCTTATCCATGTCTTTGTTCTTTGAGGGAATGGCTTTATAAAAACACAGGAGGGGTTCAATAGTATGATGAAGAAGTTTATCAACGATCCTCAGACCGTTACGGATGAGGAACTGGTCGGACTGGGTCTGGCGTTCTCAGACACCGTCATCGTCGATGGTCACATGATCATCTCCAAAGACCTGGAAAATGCCGATCGTGTCACAGTCGTCACCTACGGCGGTTCCGGTCATGAGCCGGCCCAGAAGGGTTATGTCGGCAAGGGTATGCTGGATATCCAGGTCGACGGCGACATCTTTGCCGCACCAAGCGGACAGCTGGTCTTTGAAGCAATGAAAAGGGCAGACAAAGGCCATGGCGTTCTGCTTCTGACCCTGAACTACGCCGGTGACCAGCTTGCCGGCAAACAGGCAATGCGTCTGGCACAGAAGGCAGGCATGAATGTCAAACAGGTCATCACAGACGAAGAAATCAAATTCGATCCAAACGGCGAAGACAACAAGCGCGGCCTGGCCGGTGCTGTTGCGATGTACCACATTGCCGGTGCTGCTGCAAGAGAAGGCAAGAGCCTGGAAGAAGTAGCTGCCATCTGTCAGCGTTACGCCGAAAATATGGCATCCATCACAGTCAAGGTGACCGATGCGACCCACCCGCAGAACGGCATGCTGTTTGGTGATCTGCAGGATACCGACCAGATGGAAATCGGTGCCGGTCAGCACGGCGAAGGCGGCGGCGTCAGAGTCAAGATGATGTCCGCAAAAGACACCGTTGCAACCATCGCTCCGAAACTGGCAGAAGCGATTGATCTCAAGGCGGGAGACAAAGCCTTCGTGATGATCAACGGCTGCGGTGCAACAACAATGATGGAGATGCTGATCCTCTATAAAGATACTGTTGCTTATCTGGAAGAAAGAGGCATCAAGGTTGTCGGCAATATGGTCGGTGAGATCCTGACCGTACAGGAAGCAGGCGGCTTCCAGATGAACCTGGCCAAGTGGGATGATGAGATCGAACGGCTGTGGAATACACCGGCCCACACCCCGGTCTTCTACAAAGAATAATTGTTTATGGCACGGGTGCTCCCGTGCCTTTTCTTTTGGATGTCTGACTTTTTCCTGCTGTAGAAAAATATCATATAATAGATATATATATTTAGGAGGATAAATTCTATGGCTGAAAAGAAAACAAAGAAGTATGTTGCTGCCAGTGAAGAAAGTAAGAAGAATAAAGCTGCACAGGACGCCGGTGAACAGACAGTCACCAGAAAAGTAAAAGAAGCACAGCCTGTAGGCAATCCGGGACCTTTGCGTTTCAGTGCTGTTGCCCTGTGGGTCCTCGCCCTGGTCTTTGAAGTCCTGGCTCTCTTAGTCTTCTTAGGCAAGGTTGATCTTCGCTTCATGCCACAGATCGCTCAGCTGATCGCCTTCCTGATTCTTGATCTGATCGCCGTCATCATCGGTGCCCAGTTATGGAAGAAGGCCAATCACATCGATCCGGTCTCCGAAGCCAATCAGGTCAAATTCTGGCTGTGGAACAACATGGGGCTCATCGCCATGGCCATCTGTTTCTTCCCGTTCATCATCCTG
>ONXX01000070.1 GCA_900321955.1 uncultured Bacillota bacterium
TCTTTGACAGCAGCAGCAGCTGGCGCGGCTGTGAGCTGTGCGGATTTGATCTCATACATGATCAGTGCGATTGCAACTGCGATCGCGCAGACACCGACCATATCAACACCAAGGTATGCGGCAGCAACGAAACCGACGATGAAGTATGGGATCAGCTTGACATCCCAAAGCAGGTTCAGTAACAGAGCGAAGCCCATTGCCGGAAGTACCGTTGCGATCGCGCTTAAGCCGTTCATAGCCCAGTCAGGGATCGATTCGACGATGGCGTTGATCGCGCCGGAACCGAAGTAGAGAACGATGAACGTAAATAAGAAGTAGATCGAGAATGTGAAGAAGCCGCACAGATAATGGATGAAGATCGCTTTCTTTTCGTTGCCTTCATCGATCGCTGCATCGACCTGGTGCATCAAAGTTGAGAAGGCCGTCATCTTCATGATGTTGAGCATCTGCATGATGACTGCGACCGGGATCGCAAAGGCAACTGCAACTTCGAGTTCAGAAGAAGTCATCAGTGCGACAGCTGCACCGATCGTGCCGCCGGCACCGATATCAAGACCTGAGGAAGGACCGATATTGGTTGCACCCATCCACATCAGTTGCAGCGCACCGCCGATCATCAGACCTTTTGTTATATCCCCCATGATCAGACCAACAAGGAAACCTGTAACGACCGGCTCACGCAGTTTGCATTCGCCAAGCCAGTCACCTTCCAGCTGTGTCAGAGCTGCAACACAGCCGATCAGAATTGCCTGAATCAAATTCATTGTTTATCCTCCTTTTGATTCAACTGGTATAGTTTATATACCACTTACATATTTAATATACCATAATTAGACCATTAATCAAGAAAAAAAGCGCAAAAACTGCGCTTAAATATACCAAAAGTAAAATTTATAATTAATAACTATACCACTTTAGCGGTATTTTCCTACAAACTGCTCAGATCGATGTCTGCTTCAAACTGGAATTTCGTGAAATCCGCGTGGTGATAGGAGATCGTATACTCGACCAGTTTGTGGTCCTTGTCAAAACCATAGTAATCAAATAAGAGGAATTTCTTCTTCTTTTCCGTCTGCATGATCTCAAGATACTCATCCGGCAAGGATTCGATCCTGAGATAGGAGATCATGGTCTTAGGACGATAGCCCTTGTCCTGCATGTAATCATATAAGGAAGCGCCGCTTTCAAAATCGTAGCGGTCGGCATCCGCAAACAGACTGTACGGGATATAGGCCTTCTGTAAGGCATAAGGATGATCGTTGATCAAAGACATACGAATGATCTCATAGACCTTCTCTTCCTGATCGAAGGCATCTCTGACCACGCCGGTCGGTACGATCTTCGACATCGAGATCAGAACTCTTGAAGACTTCATTCCCTTCTGTCTGATCTGCATGCTTAAAGACAGGATCTCGCTTTCATCACCGAGTCCGATCTTTTCTTCCATGCGCGGTATCGCTTTTACATAAGTACCGGAGCCTCTTCTTGATTCGAGGACCCCTTCTTCCTCGAGGTGCTTCAGGGCGTTTCGCACCGTCATCCTGTTGATGCCGTATTTTTCCGACATCACTCTCTCCGATTCGAGCTTCTCATTGATCCTGAGCTCGCCGCTGATGATCTTGTTGCGGATGGAATCCATCAGCTGCTGGTATATCTTTCCTGTCCTAGCCATTGTACGAAGACAAACTCCTGTAACGATAAAAATAGGTATCCGAAGAAAGCTCGTAGTATTCCAGAGGTTCTCCATCCTGCGTATACGCAACGCCCTTGATCAGCAGGATCTCTTCATCCTCGTGCAGCTTTAAAAGCTCGCTTTCTTCTTCATTCGGTTCAACGATCAGTATCTCTTCCTTCGTGTGCAGCCTCTCGATCTTCTTAATGCGATGCAGCTGTTCATGGAAGGACTTGTTGTTGTAATCGAGATCCTCCATCCCTTTGACCTTAGCAAGTTCGATATAGAGCTTCTCGATGCAGCGCGGTTCGTTTTCCACGATCCTTAATCGTTTCATATAAAACAGCGGTGTTGCCAGCGGGACATCAAGCCTTGAAGAAATGTTGTAATTCGCTTCAACGATGCCCTGTTCGATCGTCTTATTCTCGATCTTGTAGCCTGCCGAAGATATGGCCTTGGTGATCGAGGGGAAATTGTTGTATTCCCTTAATACAAATACATCTTTTTTCATAGTTCTGCCTGTAATATAACTATACCACTTTTCTATACCAATTAAAATGATATGCTCCACAAAAACAGAAAATCAGACAAAACAAAGCGGTTTTCCTAAGAGATCTGCTTTCAGCGCAGCGATCTGAAAAATCAGTGGTATTTGAGTGTATAGTGATATTGAGGCGGATCTAAAGATGATCAAAAATATGAAGGTTTTGGATGATGCTGCTCTGGAAAAGATCAGCGGTGCTGCAATCACGGATGAAGCGCTGGACTCGATCGAATATGCAGTTACTGTTTTCAAGCGTGGCGGAGTTACGTTTGATGAATTCATACAGCAGCTGCGCAACGAATATCACGCCAATCCGCTTCAGTTTTCGACGGATGGATCAGAAAAGGATCTTGAGGAACTTGTAAGCATATACACAGAGGCCTGGGAACAGATCAATCCGGGGAATGGCGGAATCATAAGGATTGGATAATCATTGCATTTCTTAATATATAAAAAATGCTAATTGAAAGACATATCGTTTTACAATAGTTTTAAATAAATCTTATATACAAGGGGGATCTTATGAACAAAGAATATCTTGACAGCGTTTATGCCTACATCGATGCCAATCGTGACAACATCGTAGAAGATCTGATCAAAGTCGCCCGCATCGAATCCGTCAGCCGGGAAGACTCCGATGTCAAACCGTTTGGCCAGTCCTGCCGCAACGTCCTGGACTACATGCTTAAAAAAGGTGAAGAAGAAGGCTTTAAGGCAACGAATCACGAATACTATGTCGGTTCGCTGAAATACGATCTCGGCAAAGAAAAAAGGATCGGCATCTTAGCCCATCTGGATGTTGTGCCGGCCGGCGAAGACTGGACGATCACCCAGCCTTATGAACCGCTGATCAAAGATAATCTTCTGTTTGGCAGAGGAACCGGTGATGACAAGTCCGGAGCGATTGCCGGCTTATACATCATGAAGGCCTTCCGCCAGTTCAACATTCCGCTCCGCAACAACATCGAAGTGCTCTTAGGCACCAACGAAGAAGTCGGTATGAAAGATATGGCCTACTATACAAAGCACTATCAGGCACCGGAATTTACCTTCGTACCGGATGCCGGATTCCCGGGAGCTGCCGGCGAGTTCGGCCGTCTCAGATATGTCTTAACTTCCAAAAAACCGCTCTCTGCTGACTTTGTCGATGCTTATGCAGGTTCTGCCTTCAACATCGTTCCTAACAAGGCAACAGTCGTACTGAACAAGAATACCGGCATCGACTACAAAGCCCTGCCGGAAGACTTCGATGTAAAGGAAACCGATAAAGGCATTGAAATCACCGCCCACGGCGTCACCACCCATGCGGCCGGTCCGGAAAGAGGCGTCAACGCCATCCGCGTACTGACCAACGCATTATTAAAGCTGAATGGTCTGAAAGATGAAGACCACAGGATCATTGAATTCATCGACAACGTGAATAACGACTACTACGGATCCTTCCTGGGTATCGACAATACCGATGAAGTCTCCGGCCAGACCGTTTCTTCCGGAACCGTTCTGAAGTTCAAAGACGGCCATATTTCCTTGCTCAACGATTGCCGCTATTGCGTTACCGATAATGGCGACCGTCTGGAAGAAAACGTCAGAAAGAAAGCAGAAGAATGGGATTACGATGTTACCGTCGAAGAAAAGACTTACGGTTATCATCTCGATGTCAACGGACCGATCATTCAGACCATCAAGAAAGTCTTCGAAGACTATACCGGCAATACCGAAAAAGAAATCATGATCGGCAAGGGCGGCACCTACGCCGGCGCATTACCGAACGCCTTTGCGACCGGCTGCGTCTATTCCGAAAACTGGGGCGAACGTCCTGACTATCTGCCGGAAGGACATGGCGGTGCACACCAGCCGGATGAGTTCCTCAACATCGACAACTACATGAAAGGCATCAAACTGCTGGCAACGATGATCCTGGCAGTCGATGAAGTCTTATAATCAGAAAGCGCACTTGAAAGGGGCTGAACGTTCAGCCCCTTTTCTCATCTTTGGAAATAACATTTAATCTTATCTGTTTTCTTTGACGAAGGCCCGGATGATGCCGGTATATGCTGCATAGAGAACACCGGCAATCGGCCAGACGATCCAGCTGCGATGCCAGTCATTGGTATAGAAGCTCCAGCCAAGATAGACAGCTGTGGCAACCGACCAGAAGATCCCGTCATAGGAAGAGATTTTCTTGTTGATGCGTTTATAGTCTCCCTCTTCCAGCAGCTTTTCATAACCGCCCTCGATGATGCAGGTCAAAACGATAAAGCGGACGCCCAGAGCCACGCAAGCCAGCAGGGAACACACGCCGACCAGAACGCCGGCCCCGTTATCGATCGGATAGCCGATGGCTTCGCTCATCATGACCGGAATAGCGGCAATGATGCAGAGGATGACACCGATGATGATGCGGCGGCTGTGCGTATTCGCATAGCGGTTCTGCAGTTCTCTGACATAACCGGTTACACCGTACTGGGTCTCGATCTTCTTGTTTTCCAGATATTCGAAGCGTTTCCCGCGCATACCGCACAGGATAAACATACCTACCGCAATAGCGACCAGGATGAGAATCATGCCGGTTCCGATTGCTTCGGCTACGCCCGGCTTCATAGCAATAGCACCGCTTTGCGACAAACCTTCCAGCAGGATCAGTAAGACCGGTGAAAGGATGCACATCATGACGCCATCGGCGATCAGCTCCGCCGCCTTGCCGTTATGATCCAGGAAAGCGTTGGCTTCTTCCATGGAGACAGTCACAGTACCTTCACTTGGCTCGCCTTTTTCGACCGGCGTTGTGTTCTCATTGCCCAGCTCATCCTTTAAAAGATAATCGGTACTGACATTGAAGATCTCCGATAACTGAACGATCTTCTTCATATCCGGAATAGCTTGAGCACTTTCCCACTTCGATACAGACTGCCTGGAGACATCCAGCATATCTGCCAGTTCTTCCTGCGACCAGCCGTTCTTCTTTCTGTTTTCAATGATCTTATCAGCTAATATCATAGTTCTTACCTCCATCACAGATGGCTTCGACCACCTGTCTACGCTTCCATCTTACGTTTGGCAGGAGGTGGCAAACCACCAAGAGAGCTTTTCAATTTGTCAACCGGCGGTTGCCTTTCACCGTTTTGAACGTTTTTTGCCGGTTTTTTGAATCTTCTTCTATCTTAACATCACTTTTTGTCATACAAAAAGCCGGATCGCTCCGACTCTTAATCCTATTTGACTTCTCTACCGTTGATGAAGACTTTTGTGATCTTGCTTGAGCTTTCCATTGGATTCCCATCGCAGATGACCACGTCACCATCCTTGCCGACTTCCAAAGAACCGACACGGTCGGCAATGCCGATCTGTCTGGCCGGATTGATGGTGATGGCCTTGAGTGCCTCAAACGGATCCATGCCGGCTTTGACTGCCAGACCGGCACATAATGGCAGATATTCCTGTGGGATGACCGGCGAGTCGGTGATGATCGAAACTTGACATCCCTTGCTTGCCAGAATACCCGGCGTTGTCCAGGACTTGTACTGCAGCTCAAACTTGGACGCATGCGTTAAAGACGGACCGACGGCCAAAGGATATGGACAGTTAGCCAGCTCATCGGCAATCAGATGTCCCTCGGTGACATGTTCGATCGTCAATAAGACATCAAACTCCTTGGCGATGCGGATCGCCGTAAGGATATCGTTGGCCTGATGGGCGTGGATCTTTAAAGGAATCTGTTTCTTTAAGACCGGAATCATCGCTTCACACTTGAAGTCGAAAGCCGGACGCTTGAAGAGATCATCCCCGGCCGCTTCCTTCTTGGCCAGGTATTCTTTTGCCTTAAACAGCATGCCGCGGATCACGCTGGCTGTGGACATTCTGGCAGCATTGCCTTTTTCACGATAGCAGCGCTTCGGGTTTTCACCCAGGGCACACTTCATGGCAACCGGTGTCTTGATGATCATGTCATCGACGCACTTGCCCACCGTCTTGACGGCGATCCAGGTACCGCCGATCGCATTGGCGCTGCCCTGGCCGGTCGCTACGGAAGTAATACCGCCCAGCGCTGCATTCCGAACGCTTGGATCCAGCGGATTAAAGCTGTCTTCCGAACGTAAATGCGGTGTACAGATGTCACCCGGTTCGTTGTAGTCGGCACCCTCAAAGCCGATACCCCAGCCATCCAGACCGAGGTGGCAATGTGCTTCCACAAAACCCGGATAGACGTTGAGGCCACTGGCATCAACACATTCTTCGTTTTTCAATGGCTTGATGCCTTTGCCGATCTTGGTGATCTTGCCATCCTGAATGCGGATGTCGGCAATGTAAGGTTCTTTTTTTACTGCATCATGGACAAGTCCGTTTTGAATAATCATATCGTTTTCCCTCTCTTATTTATTCAATGCCGGTTAACGGCAGCCGATATGCTGGCTTTACTTCTTCTTTTTTATCCGGTGTGGGCTGCGGTTCAGGTTCCGGCTTGGGATCCGGTTTCGGTTTGACGTCGCCGACTATGACTTTCACTTCTTTCTAGAAGACCAGCGAATCGCCATAGCCCGTCAAGGTCCGGATTTTGATCTTCGCCGTGCCGTCTTTTTTTGCCGTCA
>ONXX01000074.1 GCA_900321955.1 uncultured Bacillota bacterium
TATCAGTTGCCGACACCGAAGGTTGACGGGCTCAATTTCTCCTTCTCCGGCTTGAAGAACGCCGTTCTGCAGCTGGTGAAAAAGGAAGAAGCAGCCGGCAATGAGATCAACAAGAGTGACCTGGCATACGCCTTCCAGGAAGTGGCTTTAAATACATTGGTCAAAAAGACAAAGATAGCGCTGGAACAGTATCCGTGCAAGTCGCTGGTTTTGGCGGGCGGTGTTGCGGCAAATTCACGTCTGCGTGAACTGATGAATGAGAATTTCTCGGACATGGATCTCATATTGCCGCCTTTAAAATACTGCACCGATAATGCCTTAATGATCGCCTGTGCTGCTTTGCATTATCTGAAAGCGGAAAAGTTTGTTTCTCTTGATGCTTCATCGATGCCTTCGATGTCGATCGAGGATTAGTGAAAAGAATTGAATAATTCACAATTAGAAACAAATCATATATAATTCTATTGTTATGTCAGATATTTCCAAAGCGACTTTAAAGCGGTATCCGGTCTACCTGAAAGCTCTGCGCAAGCTTTCGCAGAACGGCGTCAAGCGCATTCGATCCACCGAATTATCGGAATACGTCGATGTCAAGGCGACGACGATCCGCCATGATTTTTCGATGATCGGTCAGCTTGGCAAACAGGGCTACGGCTACGATATCGATGAACTGATCAGGATCTTTGCCGATGCCTTGGGCGAAGACTACGATGAGGATATGATCCTGATCGGTGTCGGCCGTCTGGGCAAGGCCATACTGAATTACAATAACTGGAATCATGTGGCCGGCGAGATCGTCTGTGCCTTTGATTTAAAACCGGAAAAGAGAAACCAGGAACAGCAGGTCAATGTTCCGGTCTACCATATTTCACAGCTGAAAGAGAAGTTCCCGAAGGGCTGTGAGATCGCTATTCTGTGCATTCCTTCGGGTGCACAGGAGATCGTCAACGAACTGCATGAACTCGGTGTGAAGGGTATCGTCAATTTCACCAGAGAACACTTCGTACTGCCGGAAGGCATGATCAAATCGGATGTCGATGTGGTTTCGACGATCGAAGAACTCGTATTTGAAATCAATTCATTAAATAAATAAGAGGGGGTTAATATGGATTTATATTTTGCAAGAGAACTGTATGAAATGGCTGTCAACGGTTCGGACATGGAACTCGATCAGCTCGAGTATGTTTCGGTTGAGGGCTGGGTCAGGACCAATCGTGATAACGGTCAGGTCGGTTTTATCGAACTCAATGACGGTTCCTATTTTAAGAATATTCAGATCGTCTACGGACCGGAATTAGACAACCACAATGAAGTTTCCCATCTTCTGACCGGTTCTTCGATCTATGTCATCGGCAAGTTCATCCTGACACCGGAAAACAAACAGCCGTTCGAGATCAGGGCAACTTCGATTGAAATCGAAGGCAATTCCGCTGAAACCTATCCTCTGCAGAAGAAGAGACATACTTTTGAATTCTTAAGGGAGATCCCGCATCTGCGTCCGCGTACCAACACCTTTATGGCGGTTTTCAGAGTGCGTTCTGCTTTGGCGATGGCAATCCATGAATTCTTCCAGAATCAGGGTTTTGTCTATGTCCATACGCCGATCATTACCGGCAATGATGCGGAAGGCGCCGGCGAAGTCTTTACCGTCACAACCAGAGAAGACAATAACTACGAAGAAGATTTCTTCGGCAAGCATGCCTCTTTGACCGTTTCCGGACAGCTTCATGTCGAAGCGTTCGCGATGGCTTTCAGAGATGTCTATACCTTTGGTCCGACCTTCCGTTCGGAAAATTCCAACACCAAGACACATGCCTCTGAGTTCTGGATGATCGAACCGGAGATTGCTTTTGCCGATCTGGAAGACGATATGCAGCTGATCGAAGACATGGTCAAGTATTGCATCGAATATGTCAGAAAAGAATGTCCGCAGGAAATGAATTTCTTCAACACGATGATCGATAAGACCCTGCTGGAAAGACTCGATCATGTGTACAATTCCACCTTCAGAAGAATGCCTTATACCGAGGCCATCGATATCCTTTTAAAGGCGCCGGTCAAATTTGAAAACAAGGTATCCTGGGGCATGGACCTCAATACCGAACACGAGCGTTATCTTTCCGAACAGGTCGTCAAGGGCCCGGTCTTTTTGACCGATTATCCAAAAGACATCAAGGCCTTCTATATGCGTCTGAATGATGACGGCAAGACGGTTGCAGCCTGTGACCTGTTGGTTCCGCATGTCGGCGAACTGGTCGGCGGCTCGCAGCGTGAAGAGCGTCTTGACCTTCTTGAGAAGAGAATGGATGAGCTCGGAATGGATAAGGAAGGCTATCAGTGGTATCTGGATCTCAGAAGATACGGCGGCTGCAAGCATGCCGGCTTCGGTCTGGGTTTTGAAAGGATGGTTATGTATCTGACGGGTATGGAAAACATCAGAGATGTCCTGCCGTATCCGCGTACACCTAAGAATCTGATCTACTAAATCAATGATTGTACAGATTAGCAACGGCACCGTTTATTTCGGTGCCAATGATGTTTTTGAAAATATCGACTTCACCGTGAACGAGAACGAAAGGATCGCTCTGGTGGGCCGCAACGGGAGTGGCAAGACCACTCTTTTAAAAGTACTCACCGGGGAGTGCGAACTCTCTTCCGGTCAGCTGATCAAGACCAATAAGACCAGCATCTCTTATCTGAAACAGAATGCGCTGGCTCTATCGGAAGATACGATCGGTGAAGTCTTTGATCAGGTCTTTGCCAAGCTCAAGGATCTGGAAAAGCAGATGGAAGAATTGTCCGACGCCATGAAGGAAGATCCGGATGAAAAGCTGATCAATAAATATTCTGCTTTGCAGGAGGAATACAAGTATCTGGGCGGCTATACCTACCAAAGCGAGATGCTGAGTGTTCTGGCCGGTTTCGGTTTTAAGGAGAGTGATCTGGAAAGAAAGGTTTCTTCTTTCTCGGGCGGTGAAAAAACCAAGATCGCCTTTGCCAGCCTGCTTCTGGCAAAACCGGATCTGCTGCTGCTGGACGAACCGACCAACCACCTGGACTTATCGACGATTGAATGGCTGGAGAATTATCTGGCCAAATACAAGAAGGCGATGGTCATCGTTTCCCATGACCGCATGTTTTTGGATAAAACGGTGAATGTGGTCTATGAACTGGAATACGGTTCCATTCGCCGCTATGCCGGCAACTACTCCAGTTTCGTGGAACAGAAAAAGAACGATCTGATCCGTCAGGAATCCGCCTACCGCAGGCAGCAGAAAGATATCAAGCGTCTGGAGGAACTGATCGAAAAGTTCCGCTACAAGAAAAATAAAGCTGCATTTGCCCAGTCCAAGATCAAGTATCTGGAGCGGATGGAGCGCATCGAAGATCCCAAGAAGGCCGACACCAAGGCATTCAAGGCGAAATTTGTCTGCGGCGTGAGAGGCGGCAAGAACGTATTGAGCCTGGATCACTTTGAAGTCGGCTATGATAAGCCTCTGGCCAATGTGTCATTGGAGATCAAAAGGGGCGATCGGATCTGCGTCATGGGCGATAACGGTACCGGCAAATCAACGTTACTGAAATCGATCATCGGCGAAACAAAACCTTTGGGCGGCTATATGATGCTGGGTCACCAGATCCAGATCGGCTACTTCGATCAGAATCTGGCCAACTTCCATAACGGCAATACGGTTTTGGAGGAACTCTGGAACGAACATCCCGATCTTGACATGTTCAAGATCCGTTCGGTTTTGGGTGCCTTCTTGTTTACCGCTGATGAAGTCTTCAAAGAGGTCGATGTCCTTTCCGGCGGTGAGAAGGTGCGCTTGTCTTTGGCAAAGCTGATGATGAAGAAGGCAAACTTCCTCATTCTGGATGAGCCGACCAACCATCTGGACATCATCTCCAAGGAAGCGCTGGAAAATGCCCTCAACGAGTATGACGGCACGATCTTATTTGTATCGCATGACCGATACTTCATCCGCAAGATCGCCACGTCGTGTCTGGTTATCGATACCGACAAGGTGACGTATTATCCGGATGGCTATAAAGACTACATAGACGCAAAAGTCAAGGAAGCCCCGGAAAAAGTCAAAGAAGAAAAGAACGAAGTTCCTTTAAAGGAACTCAAACAGAAACCGAAATACAACATCAAACGACTGGAAAATGAGATCTCCCTGATGGAAGATATTCTGGAAGACAAGCGGGCCTTACGCTATGAACCGGAATACTATCAGGACATGAAGAAGATGGCCGAGCTCGATGATGAGATCGACGAGATCCACAATAAGATCCACGCCTTAGAAGAGAAATGGGAAGAGGCGATGTTGTTTGAAGAAGAAAAGAATAAATAGGGAGGCAAGAATGTTAAACAGATATCTCAAATCAAGGATCCCGGATGCCAAGAGGCTGGTTGAACAGCTTTCCAAGCATTACGACTATGTCTCGATCCTGGGTTCCTTCGTCAACACCAAGAGGATTGTGACATCGACACGCATCGATTCTTCCGATGATGTCGACAACGAATGCGGTTTTGTGATCAAGGTCTACAAGGACGGCCGCTATTCCGAATATTCCTGCAATGATATCCGTGACCTCAAGGCCGGCACGGTAAAAGCATCTTTGAATTTGAGCAATGCCTATTCGGCCAAGTTCTCGGTTGCGATGTTACAAGAGAAGGAACATGTTGAAGACTTTTTAAGGGAAGATGACAGCAAGCTCAGCGACAAACAGATCCTGCAGGAACTGAAAGAGACGAGACTTGGCATTGAAGCTTCCGATTCCCGGATCATCAATGTCCAGAGCGCCTACATCAAGCGTTCAACGTCCAAGATCTTCGTATCGGCCAAGAAGTGTTTAACACAGAAATACGACTGGATCAACGCGATCCTTGTCGTCGTTGTCAGAGACGGCGATACAATCAAATCCAACTTTGAAGCCCAGGGCGAGCCAAACAGCCGCCTGGCTTTGGATAAATTCAGGGAAACAGCACCGGCAGTCACCGATATCGCTTTGCGCCTGCTGAAGGCAAAACCGGTAAAGCCGGGCAAGTATACGATCATCACCGATCCTTCCATTTCCGGTCTGATCGCCCACGAGGCCTTTGGCCATGGCGTCGAGATGGACATGTTTGTCAAGAACCGTGCCAAGGCAGTCAACTACGTCGGCAAGTATGTTGCCTCCGAACTGGTGGACATGTATGACGGTGCTGCCAGCTGCTTAAGTGCAGCTTCCTATTTCTTTGATGATGACGGCGTTGAAGCCCACTCCACCCAGATCATCAAGAAGGGCATTTTGCAGACCGGTATTTCCGATTCCTTAAGCGCAATGGAACTGGGCAGCGAGCCGACGGGCAATGGCCGCCGCCAGGATTATCAAAGAAAGGTCTACACCCGCATGACCAACACCTGGTTTGGTCCGGGCAAAGACAAGTATGAAGATATGATCAAATCGGTCAAGCACGGCTATCTGCTTTGCCAGACCAATAACGGCATGGAAGATCCGAAAAACTGGCAGATCCAATGTACGGCTTCCTATGGCTTAGAGATCAAGGACGGCAAGTTTACCGGCGAAATGATCGCTCCGGTGGTCATTTCCGGCTATGTCATCGATCTGCTCAGCTCGATTTCCATGGTTTCGGATCAGGTGACGATCCACGGTTCGGGAAGCTGCGGCAAGGGCCATAAGGAATGGGTCTATGTTTCGGACGGCGGTCCGTATCTGAAAGCGGAGGCGAAATTAGGATGATGAAGAAAAATGAGATCCTTTCCTGTCTGAAAGGCAATAAAAAGATCAGTGCATATGAAGTGTCGATTATCGACAAGGACTCCAGGGAACTGTTTTATGTCTTGGATCATCTGGAGATCAACCGTGCAGTGAAAGTGAAGACGACAGCGATCACTGTCTATGTTTCCGATGCCAAAACCACCGGTTCTTCTTCGATCACCGTGACGGCGGCCGATGATCTCAAGTCTTTGAATGCAAAGATCAATGCGGCAGTCAAAAAAGCCGCTTCGGCTAAGAATCCGTATTATCCGTTAACTGCCAAGACGGAGAATATCCGCAATACGAAGAAGGGGAATCAAGACCTCAATGAGATCGCTACCAAGGTGGCTAAGGCCATCTTCAAGGCCGATGTCTATAAAAACGGCTGGATCAATTCAACCGAGATCTTCGTTTCCAGTTTCAAGGAAGAGTTCATCAATTCCAACGGCGTCGATCATATCAATGATTCCTTCAAGATCGAAGTGGAATGCATCCCGACCTGGTCAAACAAGAAGGAAGAATTCGAACTCTACAAGTTCTATGAATCCAACCGTTTTGACAGCAAGGCCATCACGGAAGAGATCGATGACATCTTAAAGCTTGCCAAGGCCCGCAG
>ONXX01000203.1 GCA_900321955.1 uncultured Bacillota bacterium
CACCGGCTGCAATATCGAAAATGCGTCTTTTTCGCTGACGAACTGCGCTGAGAGAACGGCTCTTTTCAAGGCAGTCTCCGAGGGGGAACGTGATTTTGTGAAGATCGCCATCATTGCCGGTGATGCCCAAAGGGGCTCGGAAGGCTATTGTACGCCTTGCGGTGTCTGCCGCCAGGTGATGTCCGAGTTCTGCAAGCCGGATGAATTTAAGATCATCTGCGCCAAATCGGTGAATGAGTATCATGAGTTCACCCTGCGGGAAATGCTGCCGGAGTGCAACTTCATCGTCGAAGACAACGACGGTTACGGCTTCAAGCCGCAATAAGAATCACTTCGTTAAGGCCGGGCTCTTAAAGCCTGGCCTTTTTTCCTGCGTTTGGGGCATGAGTTTCATAGATCAAGTAATGTATAATGAGAGGTGTTATATAACGAGGAGTAATTCTGTATGAAAACTTTGATCGCTTATTTCTCCCATGTGGGAGAGAATCTGGAGAACAACGAGATCGTCGAACTGAAAAAAGGCAATACGGAAGTGGTTGCCGAAAAGATCGCCCAGCTGACCGGCGGTGATCTTTATCAGATTGAAGAAGATGATCCGTATCCTTACAAATACGATGACTGTCTCAAGAGAGCAAGAAGGGAAGATGAAAACAACGAACATCCTGCCTTAAAGGGCGGTGTCCGTCTCAATATGGATGAATACGACCAGATCTATATCGGTTTCCCGATCTGGTACCGCACTTATCCGAGAGTCGTTGCCACATTCCTGGAGACCTATGATTTCTCAGGCAAGATTGTCTATCCGTTCTGTACCAATGACGAAGGTACTTTCGGCATCTCTCTTTTGGAAATGCAGGGTGCTTTAAAGGGTGCCGAGATCACCGATGGACTGGCGATCCGCGGCGTCGATGTACACAATTCTGATGGCCGTATCAGGTCTTTCGTAGGTCTTTTATGAAAAGAAAAGATGCTGTACTGATCAACGATCCCGATCCGTTTCATTCGATCGTTCCCTACGTCATGCCAAAGCGCACGGAGGCGGAGGTATCGACGACAACGACGATCGACATCACGGATCTGCTGAAATACATCAAGAAGCACAACGAAGAGGAAGGCAGTGAATACAAGCTCTTCCACTGCATCTGTACTGCGGTGGCCAGGACCATCTATCATCGTCCCAAGATGAACATCTTCATCGCCGGACGCAAATTCTGGCAAAGAAACGATATCACGCTTTCCTTTGTCGCCAAACAGCGTTTTGCCGATGAGGCGGAAGAGACGCTGATGACTCTGAAAGTCAAGCCGGAAATGCGCCTTGATGACATCTCGAAGATCATCCTGGGTGACGTGAAAAAGGCGAGAAGCAGCGGCAGCAATTCTCTGGACAAGACGATGGAGATCGTCGGCAAGCTGCCTCGTTTCGTTCTGGAGATCTTCTTCTGGATCTTAAGCAGAATGGAATACCATGGTATCTATCCGCAGGATCTGGCAAAGGGCGATCCCAACTATACGACCTGCCTTCTGTCCAACCTGGGTTCCATCGGTGCGGATTCCTGTTACCATCATCTGTCCAATTTCGGCACCAATTCGATGATGGCGACGATCGGCACAATGTATAAGGACGGCAAGGGCAGAGATCTGGTCGATATGACGATCACTCTGGATGAAAGGATCGCTGACGGCTTCTATTTTGCCAAATCACTGAAGCTGATGAAACATTTCCTGGAACATCCGGAAACGCTGAACGAAAAGATCGCCGATCCGATCGACGAGACGATCGCGGCTTAATCAAAAACGAAAGTCCCTTTTCTCAAAAGGGGCTTTTTATTATAATGAAAGAGGTTTCATCAAGGAGATAATTTTTTTATGACTAAAATGGAAAAAGAACGCCGTGAGCTTGAGAAGCTGGAAAAAGCCGAAGCTTTTCATTCTCATAAGCACTATTTTTTGATCCTGATCATCGTCTTAAGCATCGTCTACATCGTCGATGAGCTGGCTTCTTCGGTCAGAGGCATCGTTGAAGTACAGACGATCAGAGATCTGTTCAATGTCGTTTATCCTTCAAGCGATTACGATAAGGCTTCGGCTACTCTGGGTTTTGTCACGATGGCCGGTTACCTGTCTTATCTGATCTCGCCTTTCTATAAGTCCTTGGCGGACAAGTGGGGCAGAAAGCCTTTTTTGATCATCAATACCCTGGGTATGGGCTTGGGCATGCTGGTATGCATCATCTCCAAGTCGGTCGCCCTCTACATTGTCGGTACCGTCATTCTGACTTTCTTTACGCCAAATGATGTACAGGTCATTTACATCATGGAATGTGCACCGAAAGAACACAGGGCAAAACTCTGTTCTCTGACCAAGGGTCTGGCACTCATTTCCGTTTCTCTGCTGGGT
>ONXX01000069.1 GCA_900321955.1 uncultured Bacillota bacterium
GTGCTTCTGCTTTGTACCGGCGGAAATGAGCGATGAAGCACTGAAAGAAAGATGTGAGAAGCTGATCAGTTTCTCGGAAAACTACATGTCGATTGATCCGGTCATCCTGATCTCGCAAAGCTTCCCTTTCTATGAGACAGCCGATGTGGTCTGTGACCTCTACGAGCGGATGCGCAAGATCCGCTACTATTCCGGTCACATCTTTTTTGAAGACCAGCAGATCGATGCCCTGCCTTCAGAGAAGATCGAACTCAACGAGAACCAGATCCTCTGGTATCTCAAGAAGCGGGATGAAGCCGGCTATAACGAATACATCGCCTCCTTATTAGAAGGGATGGACGGCACAAGAGAAGAGCTGGATGGCCTTCGCAAAGAACTGATCAATGTCTTTGTCACCCACTTCAGGGACAACGGCATGCGTTCCAACGCCATCTTCATGGATCCACGGGTAAAACTTGCCGATCAGAATGCCTGCTTAAGCAAAAACAACATGGCCGAATATGCCCGTGTTCTTTTCTCTCTCCAGCAAAGCGAAGTTCAAAGCGTCCTGGATTCCGAAGACATCATCGTGCGGGCCAAGAAATACATCGATGAGAATTTCCGGGAGAACATCGACCGCAACGATGTCGCCTCGGTCACCTTCGTGACCCCCAACTACCTCTCCAAGCTCTTTAAGAATTCGATGAATATGAACTTAAGAGAATACATCAATCAGCTGCGCATCGAGGAAGCCAAGCGCCTGCTCTTATCGACCGCGATGTCGGTCTCGGAGATCGCCTCCTATGTGGGCTACTACAATATCTCCTACTTCTCCACCGTCTTCCACAAGATCGTCGGTGTCTCGCCGTTTGACTGGCGCAACCAGAAGGAGGGAAACGATGAGATTAAGTGAACGCATCCATAAGGACATCGAGCAGTACAAAAAGCTGCCCGATAAAAAAAGCAGGATGGCCTTCCTGTTCGACTACTATAAATTTCCGATCCTTGCCCTGCTGACGATCGTTCTGTTGGGAATCCTGATCATCGGCAATGAGCTTCACCACAAGAAAGCAGACCTCTACATCGTCTTGCTCAACAACGACTCGGTGATCAACGCTTGCGATCCATCGGTCTTTGAACAAGCCCTAAAAAAGGCCGGCTATTCCGGTCGTGCCGATATCAACGACCGCCTCTCTTTGGGCTATGAAAACAACGAAAGCGCCGACATCGAGACCCTGCAGGTCTTAAGTGCCTTATTTGCCATATCCGATCTGGACGTCTATGTGGCACCAAAGGAATACTTTGATTATTTCGCTGAAAAAGACGGCTTTGCCGATCTGAGCTTGCTGATGGACAAAGAGATTCTAAGCAAAGTAAAAGACGATCAGTATCACTTTAGCGGCGAATCGGGAAACAAGATCCTGGCCGGCATCACCCTGCATCCGGATTCCAAAATCCATAAAGCCGGCTACTACCATGATGATGTCATCATCGGCGTCGTGGCCAATGCCGTCAATCTGGATGCGGCCATTGCGATGATCGAAGAGATCCTCAAATAAGTACGCTGTACACTTATGCAGAAATGTATAAATTCAGTGTACTTTTTTTAATGATAGGGAAAAGGTCTTTGTTTAATATGAAATTATGGATGCTTATACAGTAAAGGAGTTTAATTATGTCTGATGTAAAGAAGACTCAAAGCTCTGAATTTGATGACGTTCTAAAGGAACAGAAGAAACTTCAGCGCAAAGAGAAATTCAAAAACGACTTTCCGCTTTACATGATGATGCTTCCGGGTATCCTGTATCTGATCGCCAACAACTACCTGCCGATGTTCGGTATCCTGCTGGCTTTCAAGAGGATCAACTACGCCATGGGTATCTTCAAGAGCCCGTGGGTCGGTCTTGACAACTTCGAATATCTGTTCAAGACCAAGGACGCCTACATCATGATCCGCAACACTTTAGCTTATAACGCTGTATGGATCATCATGGACCTGATACTGGCTGTCTTCATCGCCCTATGCATGAACGAGATCGCCCAAAGAAAGATCGCAAAGGTCATTCAGCCGATCATCTGCTTCCCGTCGATGGTATCAGCCGTCATCCTGTCCTTCCTGGTCTATGCCTTCTTAAGCCAGAGCTACGGTTATCTCAATGCCACCATCTTCAAGGACAACCCGATCGCCTGGTACACCACCGCAAAATACTGGCCGATCATCCTAACGATCGTCCATATCTGGCAAAGCGCCGGTCAGAACTCGGTCATCTATATGGCCTCGATCGGCGGCATCGACAAGAGTTTATATGAGTCTGCCAGAATCGATGGTGCAACCAAGCTCGAACAGATCCGCTACATCACCCTGCCGCTGCTGAAACCAATGATCACGATGATGTTATTGCTGTCGGTCGGACGAATCTTCAACTCCGACTTCGGTCTGTTCTATCAGGTACCGCTTGGAAACGGCATGTTGTATGAGACCACGCAGACGATCGATACCTTTGTCTATCGTGCCCTGATGATCTCCAACAACGTCGGTCAGTCTTCGGCCGCTTCCGTCTTCCAGGCTGTCATCGGCTTCTTCCTCGTCCTTCTTTCCAACCTCTTAGTTAGAAAGATCAATCCGGAGAACTCACTGTTCTAGGAGGCATTATGGCTAAAAAGAAAGAAAACAAAATCGTCTTAATGAGAGGCGAAGCGGAATTCCACTATATTGCCTTAGTCATCATGATCCTGCTGATGATCTTCTGCATCATCCCACTGATCCTGATGCTGACCGTATCGCTGTCCTCAGAAGCTTCTCTGGTCCGCGGTTACCGCTTTATCCCGGACGAGTGGTCCCTCGATGCCTACGCCTTCATGTGGGCAAAACGCACCACGATCTTCCGTGCCTATGGTCTGACCATCATCGTCACTGTCATCGGTACGATCGTCAGCCTGCTGATGACTTCGATGTTTGCCTATCCTTTGTCAAGGAAGGACTTCAAACCGCGCAACGTCATCGCCTTTATCCTGTTCTTCACGATGCTGTTCAACGGCGGTATGACCGCTTCCTACATCGTATGGACCAGACTCTTCCACATCAAAGATACCCTCTGGGCCTATCTGATTCCGGGTGCCCTGATGAACGGTATGAACGTCATGCTGGTAAGAAACTACTTCAATGCCAATATTCCGTATTCGATCATTGAAGCAGCGCGTCTCGACGGTGCGAAGGACTGGACGATCTATTCCAAGATCATGGTCCCGCTCTCCAAGCCGATCATGACCACCATCGGTCTGTTCTCTGCTTTAGGTTACTGGAACAACTGGACAGCCGGTATCTACTACATCAATAACCCGAAACTGTATACGATCCAGGTCTATCTGAAAAAGCTGATGGATTCGATCCAGTTCTTAAAGACCACCGACTTGCAAAGTGAAGCGACCCTGCTGGCATCCCGCAACCTGCCGACAGAATCTGCCCGTATGGCAGTCGCCATCATCGCCCTGATCCCTGTTCTGGCTGTTTATCCATTTATCCAGAAAGAACTCATCAAGGGTATGGTCGTCGGCGGTGTTAAAGGATAATCCCTTAAGGAGAAAACATGAATTCACGCAAACCATTTGAAACAGCGACGCCGGAAGAAGTCGGTGTTTCTTCGAAAGCAATCCTGGAATACATCGACGATCTGGAACACTCACAGACCGAAATGCACGGCCTAATGATCATGCGCCACAACAAGCTGATCACGCAAGGCTGGTGGACACCTTACGGTCCAAACCTCAGACATGGTTTACAATCTCACACCAAGACCTATGCGGCAACTGCCGTTGGTATTGCCTATACCGAAGGTCTCTTAAAGCTCGATGAGAGGATCATCGATATCTTCCCGGAGGAAGCACCGGAAAATCCAAGTGAAAACCTCAAATTATTGACCGTCAGAGATGTTCTGTGCATGGGCTGCGGTATGGACACCATGCCGATGCCAAGCAAGGACTGGATCAGAGAATTCTTACATACACCGGTCAACCACAAGCCGGGCACGACCTACATGTACAACTCCACCGGTTCTACCCTGTTAGGCGCCATCGTGCGCAAAAAGACCGGCTTAGGATTACACGATTATCTGACACCGCGCCTCTTCAACAAGATCGGCATCGACCCGGACAATCTGCGCTGGGCCTGCATGCCCGATGGCACGGAGATCGGCGGCGGCGGCTTATTCGCAACCACCGAAGACAACTTCCGTCTGATGAAGCTCTATGCGGACGGCGGTGTCTGGGAAGGTGAACGCATCCTGGCCGAAGACTACGTCAGGCTGGCAACCACCAACCAGAACGATTCAGCTACCGAATCCATCAACAATCCGGAAGCCTTCGATAACTTCTTAGGCTACGGATTCCAGATCTGGATGTGCAAGCCGCAGCACGTCTATCGTGCCGACGGCGCCATGGGCCAGTTCACCATCGTCTGTCCGGACCAGGATATGGAAATCGCCATCACGGAAACGGCAGTCGGTGCACACTGGGCACAATCCACCCTTGACATCACCTGGAAGTTCTTAGAGAAAGTGACAGCGGAAGCCAAGCTTCCTGCAGATGAAGAAAACTACGACAGGCTTTGCCGCAAGCTACAAAGACTCAATATCGGCAATCCTGCCTGTCAGCCGTTCTCTCCGAGCATTGAGAAGATCTCCGGCAAGACCTATAAAGTCAGGAGCGGCGATCTGACACCGTTTGGCGGCAACTTCATGTCCGGTGCGAAAGCCGACGGCATCGATACCTTCTCTATGAATTTCGATGTCTATGGCTTCGTCTGGGACTTTGTGACCAGATCCGGACGCAAGGAACAGATACGCTTTGCGACCAACGGCACCCGCTTCACCAACCTCTTAGGCAATAAGGACGATCTCACCCAAATCTATCTGGGCGACGCCTACTGGCAGGATGAGGAAACGCTGGTGGTTCATGGCCGCTGGGTCGAGACCTGCATCGAGGACACCTACCTCTTCAAGGTCAAAGGCGATGAGCTCAGTGTCGTACCTGACAACAATTCCGCCTTCAAATTCTTCAAACCGGAACCGATCGTCATCGAAAAGCTATAAACAAACAGAAACGGTCCTGTAAAACGGACCGTTTCTTTTCAAGGAGGATTCTATGGGAAAAACATTCAACATACTCCAATTCCCGGGACATAAATCAAAAGCCTTCACCCTAAGCTATGATGATGGTGTCTTACAGGATAAAAGGCTGATCGAACTCTTTGACCGCTATGGCGTCAAGTGTACTTTTAATCTGGGCTACGGCGTCCTGGGCTTCAAGGGAGAAGCCGGACCTGAGGGTCAGCGCATCGACATCTCCAAAGTCGAAACAAAGGAAGTCAAAGAGCTCTACAAAAACCATGAAGTCGGTGGCCATGGCCTTTACCATTCCGATCTGGCCCACATTGGCCTTCCCAACGCCATGTACGAAATTGTCGAAGACAAAGCCAAACTGGAATCGTTAGTCGGCTATCCGCTGTCCATGTTTGCCTATCCCTTCGGCTTATACAATGAGGACGTCAAACAATTGCTGAAAGAGGCCGGCTACAAAGGCGCCAGGACTGTGAAGTCGACGCACAGCTTTGATCTGCCGGAAGATCCTTTTGAGTTACACCCGACCTGTCACCACAACGATTCCAAGCTCATGGACCTGGCCCAGGAATTTGTCAGCACCAAGTCTTCTTTCAAACCTTCCCTGTTTTATGTCTGGGGTCATGCCTATGAATTTGACGGCGATGACAACTGGGAAAGGATCGAAGAACTCGTCTCCTACATTGGCCAGCATAAGGATGAGATCTGGTTTGCCACCAACGGGCAGATCCTCTCCTATATCAAAGCCTACGACATGTTAGAATATAGTGTAGATGGTACCATGGTCTATAATCCCAGTGTCCTTGATGTCGACATACTCAATGCCGTTGGCTATGAAGAACACCTCAAGGCCGGTACCGTAACGTATTTAAAGAAGACGCCTCTATGAATTACAACAGTCCTTTTATCCGCATGCTGGAAACGATCGCCAATATGCTGATCGTATCCTTTCTCTGGCTTATCTTTTCCTTACCGGTGATCACCCTTGTTTCTTCATCGTGTGCTCTTTATCACACCACCAACAAGATCATCTTCGGACCGGGAAGAGGAAACGGCGTATGGAAGGACTTTTTTGAATCCTACAAACTCAATCTGATTCCCGGCATCAAGCTGACGCTTTTAGTCATCGTTGCCGGCTTATTTGTCGCGGAAGGCCTGTGGACCGGCTATCAGATCTACAAAATCAATATCTGGGGCATGTTGTACATGCTGCTGGGCATTCTGGTATCTGCCGTGGTCATCACCACGATCGTCTACATTCCCCCGATCCTCTCCCGCTTTTACGCCTCGACCTTATCGATCGTTCGCATGGCGGCCTATTTTGCTTTGAAGAAGCCATTTCGCTCCTTCTTTTATCTGGTCTTATTCCTCTTCATGGTTCTGGCCGTGGAATCCTTCCCGCTGGCCTTACTGATCGTGCCCGGTCTCTATGCCGATCTGGTACGCACCTACCTGGAAAACGATTTAAAGAAGTTCATCGAAGACAATGAACTCCAGGATGCCGAAAAAGAAGAAGAAAGCGAGGAAGAGGAAGAAGAGATGATCTCTGCCTATGACATCGAAGAAAAGCTCTCTTCCAAAAAGGGGAATAAACGATGAGCCGCATTGAATTAAAAGACGTCTCCATGGTCTATCCTTTTCAGGAAGTCAACGGCTTATTCGGACGCAAGAAAAAAGAAGAGATCCTGAAAAAACAAAAAGCCATGCCTTACACCTCCAACGAAGGTGTCGTGGCTTTGCAGTACTTCTCCGCTGTCTTTCATGACGGGGAATTCATCGCCATACTCGGTCCGTC
>ONXX01000066.1 GCA_900321955.1 uncultured Bacillota bacterium
AAGCTGCGGGATCATGCCGCCGCGCCTGATGCCATACTGCCCCTTGGCAAAGACCACGCATAAGCGCATCAGGGAATCGAAATTCTGCGAATAATCTTCGGCGATTGAGGCCACCAGATAAGACAATTCCCTTAAAATGCGTTCGATCTCCTCTTCCCTGTCCTGCATGAGCGAAATCTTGCGGTTGTTTCCTTCAATGAAGGAAGCCGGTTCCACATAAAAGGCCAGACCGGAAGAAGAGGAACCGTAGGTGTAGCCCTGATATTTATTCTTATCGGAATTCTTGATTAAAAAGGTAATGCGGTCGTTTCTTAAATAGATGGATGGTTCCTGCAAAGAAGCACCGTGCTTATCGATAAAGGAATGTGCCCGGTTGTAGAGGTCCTTCTCACAGCGTTCCAGATCCAGATTGAGTTGGCGCAGACGGTCGGAAGCATCGTCCTTGATCTCACCGGAATTATCGATGCAGCGTTCGATCTTTTCAAAAACCGCAGGTTTCAGATTGATGGAATCCGGGTAGTCCTTGATGGAAAGCTCATCGGAAAATTTTCCAAAGGCCTTTACAATACGGCTGCAGTGATTGTGAAAAACCAGAACGTTTCTTAATTCCGGCCCGTTCAGCATCATGCCCTTATCCGCTTTTTCTAAAAGGTCGTTGACATTGCGGATGCCGTCAAAGCCGATGTTGACATTCTCTTTAAGCAGCTTTAACGCTTCAGCTGTTTCTTTTCTGGCCTTGCGAATGGCCAAGGGATTGAAAGAGACATCTTCTTCCATGATAAAAATGCGCGATTCTTGAATCGGCGCAAATTCACAAACCTGTTTTTTAATGACATCTAAGTCAAGATTGGAATAGGAATCAGTCATCTTTCTCCTTGATCGAGATCAGCCACTCTTTGAACTCCTGACGATACGAATCGATATCGATACCCTCACCGTCAAATTCCGCATTGGAATCATAGATCTTCTCGACGATATATTCAAAAGCCTGATCGGAATAATAGCTCACATATTTCAATAAGGTATTCTCTTTGATGGCTTTGCCGTTTTTGATTAAAGGTGTGCTCAACAGCATCGATAAAGCCAGAACGATGAGTGTGCCGTTCACCACGCCCAACAAAGCACCGAAAATGCGGTTGATGCCGCCGATGACCGGAATCTTGTTGAAACCCTTTACCAGCAAAGAGACAAACAGATACAGCAGTCTCATGATCAGAAAGATGATCAGGAAATAAGCAGCCGTATTCAAAAGAGAATTCAGATTCAGCACTTTGTTTAACAAGGCGTACTTGTCGGAAACCTTGCTGATATCAAACAGCTGGAACAAAGAAGCCAGTACAGGAGCGGCAAACCAGGCGATGAAAAGCGCCAGTGCCGTGTAGAGCAGTGATACCAGTTCATATAAAAGACCCCGCTTATAACCCAGATAGATCATCAGCAGATAGATCGCAACGATAAAGATCGAGATACCGATAAAAAAGCTTTCCGGAATAACCATATTTAAATTTTATCGCAATTGACAATATTTATAAAACTTTGTTTTATACTAAAGTATATGAGCAATTTTTCCTTTAAACTCGATGACAAAAAGATCGCACAGATCAAAGAAACTTTCAAAGAATACATCAAGCCCAACAGCAACGAGTATGTGGATACCTTCATTCAGAAAGAAGATCTGACCATCACCATCTACAAATCCCGGAAAGTCGTCTTTCAGGGAAATGATGCCTTCTTTTACGCCTCAGCCTACCTCGATGCCAAGAAGACAAGACAAGCCGGATCGGATGAAGTCGGTACCGGTGACGTCTTTGGTCCGGTCATTGTAACGGCGGCAATCATAGAAGAAGATGATTACGATTTCATTGAAGAAAACCATATCACCGATTCCAAGCAGCTCAACGATTCCTTCATCCGAAAGATCGGACCGGAACTCAGGAAACGTTTCAAGCATTCCCTGCTGATCCTGGATAACCATACCTACAACCGGGTCCATGAGACAGACAATCTCAATGCCATCAAAGCCAAGATGCACAACAAAGCCTATCTCAATATGCTGGCCAAGGGCTATCAGATCCCAAAGGCTGCCTATGTCGACCAGTTTTGTTCTGTCGATGATTACTATCGCTACCTGGTGAATGAAAAGGAAGTCTATCACGACCTGGTCTTTGAAACCAAAGCAGAATCCAAATATCCGGCCGTTGCCGTGGCTTCGATGATCTCCCGCTATGCCTTTCTTGAATATATGGATGCCCTGAATAAGAAATACGGCATTGAATTTCAAAGAGGCTCATCCGATCTGGAGACGATCGATAAGCAGATCCGCTTCATGATCGAAAAGTTCGGCAAAGACGAACTGGCCAATGTCGCGAAACTGCATTTTAAGAATTTCGATAAATATCGTTGATGATATAATGATTTAGATTGAGAGGATATACTATGAAACTGAAAAACGCCTACTTCTACACTTTGCGTGAAGATGCCCGCGATGAAGATTCGATCAGCGGCAATCTTCTGGTCAAAGCCGGATATATAAAGAAGACCTCTGCCGGCGTCTACATGATGCTGCCGCTGGGTCTTGCCGTACAAAACAAGATCGAAAACATCATCCGCCGTCATATGAATGAGACGGGTGCACAGGAAGTCAAGATGCCTGCTTTGATTGCTGCCGAATACTATGAGGAATCCGGCCGTATGAAAGGCTTTGGCCCTTCGATCTTCAAGCTCAAGGACCGCAACGACAAAGATATGGTCTTAGGTCCGACGCACGAAGAACTCTTTGCCTATGCGGCAAAATCAATGATCAAGTCCTACAAGAACATGCCGTTCAATCTCTACCAGTTCCAGACGAAGTTCAGAGATGAACCGCGTGCCAGATTCGGTTTGGTCCGTGTCAAGGAATTTGTCATGAAAGACGCCTACTCCTTCGATGCCGATGAAAAAGGATTGCACGAAAGCTACATGAAGATGTTCAATGCCTATAAGAAGTCTTTTGATGAAATGGGCATCAATTACCGCATCGTCAAGGCTGACACCGGCGTCATGGGCGGCCTGCTGTCGGAAGAATTCCAGGCGATTGCCCCGCTTGGCGAAGATACCGTCATCTATTGCGATGACTGTGATTACTCTTCCAATCTGGAAGTTGCCAAGACAGTACGCGGTGAAAAGCACGAAAAGAAGGATCCCCTTCCGATGCAAGAAGTGGAAACGCCGCATTGCGAATCCATCGAAGCTGTCGCCAAATACCTGCACATCGACATGAAGGATACCGTCAAGGCCTTATTGATGAATGTCGATGGCGAATTCGTCGTCTTCTTTATCAACGGTGAAAGAGAACTCAACGAATCCAAAGTCCTCAAGCTCTTAAAAGCAAATGAAATCAATTTCGCTGACGATGCCCTGATCGCCACTTCCAACGCTGTTCCGGGCTATTGCGGTCCGATCGGCTTAAACTGCAAAGTCGTCATTGATGAAGAAGTATTGGAAATGTCCAACTTCTGCTGCGGTGCCAACAAGAAAGGCTTCCATTGCATCAATGTCAATCCATCCGATATCCGCTACGATGTATGCGGTGATATCGTCAATGCCAAGGAAGGCGACCTCTGCCCGAACTGCGGCAAACCATTGAAGTTTACCAAGGGCATCGAAGTCGGCAACACCTTCAAGCTGGGAACGAAGTATTCCAAAGCCATGGGTTTGCAGTACGCGGATGTTGAAAACAAACTGCAGGATGTCTGGATGGGCTCCTATGGCATTGGCTTAGGCAGAACGATGGCCGCCATCGTCGAACAGAACCACGACGAAAAAGGCATCATCTGGCCGGAAAATATCGCACCATACAAATACATCATCCTGATCATGTCTTCCAAAGACGAGACACAGAATAAAGTCGCAAATGATCTATATGACAAGCTCACCGGCAAAGGTGTTGAAGTCATACTGGATGACCGCGATGAAAGACCGGGCGTCAAATTCAATGATGCGGAACTGATCGGTATTCCATACCGCATCACCGTCGGCAAAAAAGCCGGCGAAGGCATCGTTGAATTCAAAGCCCGTACGGCAGAAGCTGCTGAAGAGCTCAGCATCGAAGAATTATTAAAGAAAATTGGCGTTGAATAATCAACGCCAATTTTTTGTTATTTTCTGTCTTTAATCTGTTCGACGATCCTATCGACAAATTCGTCAAGCGGAAGTGATTCCGAACCCTCAACGCCATAGCGGCGGATATTGACGGTCTTGTTTTCAACTTCATTGTCACCGACAACCAGCTGATATGGAATCTTATTCATCTGGGCTTCTCTGATCTTATAGCCCAGTTTTTCGTTACGGCTGTCGACATGGACTCTGACACCCTTTGCCTTCAAAGCTTCGGCTACTTCATAGGCATAATCCGCCTGCTTTTCAAAGTGGACCGGAATAATGACGGCCTGCTTTGGTGAAAGCCATACCGGGAAAGCGCCCTTGGTTTCTTCAATCAGATAAGCAGTGAAACGATCAAAGGTTCCGAATATTGCACGATGCAAAACGACCGGTGTCTTCTTTTCGCCGTCCGTATCGACGTAGGTCAGTTCAAATCTTCTCGGCAGCAGGAAGTCAAGCTGGCAGGTAGACAGCGTAATTTCCGGGCCGATGGCCGGTTTGACTTCAACGTCAAGCTTCGGTCCATAGAAGGCAGCTTCGCCGATTGCTTCAAAGTATTTGACACCCAAAGAATTCAAAACTTCTCTGAGCTTGGCTTCCGCCTCATTCCACATCTGATCATCATCGAAGTACTTTTCCTTGTCTTCCGGATCTCTTAAGGAAAGACGGAACTTGTAGTTCTTGATGCCGAAGTCACGGTAAACATCCAGAATCAGGGTGACGACTTTCTTGAACTCATCGGCTATCTGATCCGGCGTGACAAACAGGTGCGCATCATTCTGGCACATGCAGCGAACTCTTTCCAGGCCCTTGACGGCACCGCTCGCTTCATAACGGAAGTCGGTCGCAAATTCACCGATTCGAACCGGCAGGTCTCTGTAGGAATGCAGTTTGTTCTTGTAGATCAGCATGTGGTGCGGACAGTTCATCGGTCTTAAAACGAATTCTTCGTTGTCGACCTTCATCGTCGGGAACATGTTGTCCTTATAGTGATCCCAGTGTCCGGAAGTCTTGTAAAGATCGACGGTACCGACACATGGCGTATAGACATGTTCGTAGCCGAGCTTCTGCTCCTTCTCATAGATGTAGTTTTCCAACTGTTTACGGATGATTGCACCGTTTGGTAACCACATCGGCATACCCGAACCGACCAAGACGTGATTCATGAAGAGTTCCTGTTCCTTGCCGATCTTGCGGTGGTCTCTCTGCTTGGCTTCTTCGATCTCCGCCAGGCAGGCATCGAGGTCTTCCTGATTATAGAAGGCAACGCCGTAGATTCTCTGCAGCATCTTGTTCTTGGCGTCATTCTTCCAGTACGCACCGGAATATTTCAGGAGTTTGAAATACTTGATTTCTTTGACCGACTCAACGTGCGGACCACGGCAAAGGTCAGTAAAATCACCCTGGGTGTAGCAGGAAATAACGGTCGAATCATCCATGTGGTTGATCAGATCGATCTTGTATTCATCATCCTTGAACATCTCCAGGGCTTCTTCCCTGCTGATTTCTCTGCGGACGATGCGCTTGCCGTCTTTGGCAATCTTCTTCATTTCCTTTTCGATCTTCGGAATGTCTTCGTCACGGATCGAATCTTCGCCTAAATCGATGTCGTAATAGAAACCTTCGTCAATGACCGGTCCGACCCAGAATTTGGCATGCGGATACAGATGCTTGACAGCCTGCGCCAGAAGATGGGCACAGGAGTGGTTCAGCTTATGCAGTTGTTCGTCTTCTTTGATATTGATCATAAATCCTCCTGAAATAAAAAAGGCGGCACAAAGGTCGCTGTAAAGCGAGGTACCACCTTATTTTCTTACTTGAACTCTTAACGCGAGTAACGTCTTCCCATTACGGAGAAACTCATAAGTAGTAACGTTTATCCCCTGTCAGATGTTTGCACCGGCCACATCCTCTCTCCAGACAGAAAGACAAGGTCATGTCTTAATCGTTGTTTTCTAAAAAATATTATAGATTCTTAAAGATCATTTTTCAACAATCACATGTAAGTGCTGATAAAGCGGTCGACATTTTCAAAATACGAAGGATCCTGGTAAGCAAGACCGTGCTTGCTGTCCTTGATCGGATAGTACTTTTTAACGCCCTTGTTGTGATTGTACAAGATCTTTGCCATGTCAAACGGAACGAGCTCATCTTCTTCACTGTGGATGAAGAGAATCGGAATCTCGTTGTTTTCCAGGCAGAGCTTCGGTGAAACATCACTGAAACGGATGCCAAAGCGTTCCTTCATCTTGTTTTCGATCAGAAGAGTCACCGGATAAGTGACGAGGATCTTATAGTCCTTTTTGATCTTGTGAGCAAGCATCTCTTCCAGAGAAGAGAAACCGCTGTCTTCCACCAGACACTTTACATTTTCCGGCAGCTTATAGCCTGTCGCCAGCATGACCGTAGCCGCACCGGCCGAAACACCATAGAGGCAGATCTTGGCTGCCGGGTTCTTGGAAACCAGGTAGTTGATCCAGATCTGCAGATCCTGGGCCTCTTTAAAGCCATAGGTCTGATATTCGCCCTGGGATTCCCCGGCACCTCTTTGATCGACCAGAAGGATGTTGTAACCCAGCTTGTCGAAAGCCAGCGCCTGAGGATACATGTAGGCCTTATTGGTGGTTGATCCATGGACAAGGATCACATAGCGGTCCGTCTCGTTGTTTTCCACTTTATAGGCATTGAGCTGCAAGCCGTCAAAAGACTTCACCTTGACGGAAGTGACCTTGGAGGAATTGATCCACTCATAGAATCCCGCATCGATCGGCATGTCAGTATGTTCCAGGGCAAAGATCTTATTCAATACCTCGTTGCTGACAGCGCGATACGCCATATAGGAAGCTCCGGCAGCGGTCACAGTGATCGCTGCAGTTTTTTTGCCGTTCATTATTCGAACTCCTTTTTCTTCTCCAATAACGTATTATATGAATTCTGATAATTTTCCAGTCGGCTCAGTTCTTTTTCGATCTTCTCTAATTCCGCCTTCTTGTCGACGATCTCATTCATGACGAATTTCACGCCGCCGAAGCTTGTCGGACGAACGATCGTTTCTTCTTGAATCTTGTCGACCACATTGAGCTTGGTCATGCGGTAAAGAATCGCCTTAATCGAATCATCTGCGGCAAAACCGTCGAGTTCAACAGCCAGTTCCTTGGAAGGCTTGACATTGTTCTCGTTACGGATCTCTCTGGTGATCTTGATGATCTCGATGACCTTGTCGATGGCATCGGCCTTTTCACTGTCGATGCCTTCCATGATTTCAGGCCAGCTTTCCTTCATGATCGAAACATCTTTGCTGTGGATATTCTGGTAGATCTCTTCCGTGACAAACGGAATAAACGGATGTAACATCTTTAAGATCGCTTCCAGAACATAGATCAACGTATCAAGCGTATGATGCTTCACAGCCTTATCATCACTGTTTAAGGCAGCCTTGGTGAACTCGATGTACATCGAGCAGAAATCATCCCAGACAAAGGACATGATCTCATTGCCGGCGATCGCCAGTTCATAACGGTCGAGGTTGGTGCTTGCGCTTTGGATTGTCTTGTTTAAACGATCGATGATCCAGGCGTCGGTCTCGGATTCAATTGTCGGCTTATGGTATTCATAGGACTCATCCCGATTCATCAGAACGTAGCGGGATGCATTCCAGAGCTTGTTGATGAAGTTCCAGCCGGCCTGCATCTTTTCACTTGAGAAGTTCATATCAAGACCCGGTGTCGAGTTGGTTGAAAGGAAGAGTCTCAAGGTATCGCAGCCGTACTGGTCGATCAGATCGATCGGGTCGATGCCGTTGCCTAAAGACTTGGACATCTTGCGGCCCTTTTCATCACGGATCAGGCCATGGATCAGACAATCCTTAAACGGCACATCGTTGCAGAAATGTCTGGCAGAGAAGGCCATTCTGGCAACCCAGAAGAAGATAATGTCATAACCGGTAACCATGCAGGAGGTCGGGAAATAGCGTTTGAAATCTTCTGTTTCATCCGGCCAGCCTAAAGTGGTAAACGGCCACAGTGCACTGGAGAACCAGGTATCCAGAACATCTTCATCCTGATGATAGTTTTCAATATCTTTCGGCGGTTCGACATCGCAATAGATCTCACCGGTCTCATTGTGATACCAGACCGGAATACGATGACCCCACCAGAGCTGACGGGAAATGCACCAGTCTTCGATGTTTTCCAGCCACTGATTGAAGGTCTTTTCAAAACGCTTCGGATAGAAGTTGATCTTGGTATCCGGATTTTCCTGTGCCTTTAATACATCATCGGCCAGCGGTTTCATCTTGACGAACCACTGATTGGAAAGATACGGTTCCACCATGACGCCGGTTCTTTCGGAATGACCGACCGAGTGGACGATCTTTTCTGCTTTGACAAAGGCACCTTCTGCCTTGTATTTTTCCAGAAGCTTTTCACGGCATTCAAAACGATCCATTCCTTCAAATTCGCCGCACAGTTCATTCATCGTGCCGTCTTCATTCATGCAGATCGGCATTTCCAGATTGTGACGCAAAGCGATCTGGTAGTCATTCGGGTCATGGGCCGGTGTACATTTCATGATGCCGGTACCAAAACCGATCTCGATGTATTCATCGCCGATGATCGGAAGGACATCGCCGTTGGCCGGGTTGATCGCCTTCTTGCCGATCAAGTGCTTGACCTTGTCATCGTTCGGGTTGACGACGATGCAGACATCACCAAACATCGTCTCCGGACGGGTCGTGGCAACTTCAAAGGTCTCATTGGAATCCGCCATCTTGTAGCGAATGTAATACATGTAGGCTTCGACATCCTTATG